>DHFP01000130.1 GCA_002402315.1 Clostridiales bacterium UBA4821 | reverse complement strand
TGCTAAGTGGCTAGATGATTTTTCAAAATACAAGGCGGAGGAAAGCGCAATAATTGCTTTATTGCAACTGACGACAACGAAGTATTTTGGAAAATCAGCAGTCAATGAGTAGTACAATTATTTGCGGATAAGCTCTAAGCATATTTGGTGGAGAAAGAAGGGACTATATGGATAGAATCCGTTGATAGAAATCCTGGCCTCCAACGCGCTGGGAAGGCGATGGGTAACCAAGGGAGTAGATGTCTGAAGCCAGTATATCAGCTTCAAGCATTTCTTTTTGACAAGGGCTGCAAGTACGTAAAAAATCAGAAGGAGTAGTAACTAATGGTAGAGAAGAGCTTTTTATTTTACTTAAAAGCTCTTTTCCTTTTGAAGAAAATCCCAATATCCTTATGTACTGAGGTCCGCCTATAGAATGAAAACTATTAAACGAATCCTTTGAAAGGCCTAGAAGTATGTGCATTAAAATCCTTTGCAACCTTGTCAATGTGTATCTTTTGGTTTTAATTTTAACAAGGAGGTCATAAAAGGACCCGCTGTTTTGAGCAGCTTTTTTAATTCTGTTTTCAATTCCTTCACCAATATCGGTAATATTTTTAAGATGACTAACATTCATTTTCCTGATGGTTGAAAGAAGCATGGATTCAAAAGAATCTGTAAATACAGGACCTCTACCTTCACGGAATTCTCTATCAAGAATTTCATACGATGGTGAAGGAACAACCATTTTTATAATGTCGTCGAAATTATTGTTTGCCGGTGACTTATTTATTTCGGTTAAGGGCATTTCAACAATATCGTTTTTTGTATCCTGTAGTATTTTCCGTATTGCGGTTGCACTTGCGATGCTGCCATAGAGTTTCATGGAATTATAGTCGGCCTTGTAGCGTTTAATTGTAGCAGGTTGAATCTTACTTTTAAGTTTGTAGAGTGCTTTAATGTATTCTATACCTAAAATATTGTTAGATTGGTTTACTACTAACTTGATAAGGGCAGAGTCGTTTTTATTACTTTTATTAAAATAGTTTTGAAGGGCTAGTGATCTGGCTGCCGGAAATGATATTCCCTGCCTAAGAAAATTGCCCAGAAAATTTTTATATGCTTCCGGTTCTTCTGCCAGTACTTTAGCAACCATGCTTAAGATCTTAACTTCACCACATTCACTTCCAAAGCAAACAGAATCAACAACACCCAATGAATCAAGCAGCTTAATAGCCCCAAAGGCAAAAAACTCTGCACTTGAAACAGCATAGTAAACAGGAAGTTCAACAACCAAATCTACATGGTTGGCCAAGGCCATCTCTGTTCTTGCCCATTTGTTAACTAAAGCCGGCAAGCCTCTCTGAATGAAGTTTCCACTCATAATGCAAACCACTGCATCGCATCCTGTAACCTCTTTTGACTTTTCCAGATGGTAAAGATGGCCATTATGGAAGGGGTTGTATTCGGTTATGAGGCCTAAAACTTTCATGTTCTTAAACTATCCTCCTTGTGAAAGAGACTACTCTAATTAACTACTTGGGAATACAGAATACAGAAGACAGAATAAAACCTTAAAGTTCTCTTATTCTGGATTCCCAAGCAGTCGTATATTCTGTATTCTTAGTTCTGTATTCTTTTTCCAACATAATTATAACCTTTTTCCTACAGCTTGTGCAACTATCCTTAATTCTTTGATCAAGTTGAAGAAGTTTTCGGGATTTAGCGACTGTGGTCCATCACATAAAGCTTTATCCGGATCGGCGTGTACCTCAATTATAAGGCCATCTGCTCCGGCTGCAACAGCTGCTTTTGAAAGCGGGTTAACATATTTCCAGCTGCCTGACGAGTGGCTGGGGTCGACTATGACAGGAAGGTGCGAAAATTCTTTGGCGATAGGAACTGCGCTGATATCCAGGGTGTTTCTGGTAGCAGTTTCAAAAGTCCGTATGCCTCTCTCGCAAAGTATGATATTTTGATTTCCTTCAGCCACTATATACTCAGCTGCCATCAGCCATTCTTCAATGGTTGCCGATAAACCTCTTTTTAGAAGCACAGGTTTCATGCTAAGTCCTATTTCCTGTAGGAGTTTAAAATTCTGCATGTTGCGTGCTCCCACCTGAATTATGTCTGCATACCTGGAAATCAATTCTACATCTCTTGGGTCGACAGCTTCGGTGATAATCTTTAGTCCGGTAATTTGGCGGGCTTGGTCAAGCATTTTCAGACCATCTTCCTCAAGCCCCTGGAAAGCGTAAGGTGAGGTACGGGGTTTGAATGCTCCGCCGCGCAGTATCTTAGCGCCGGACTCTTTTACGTATTTTGCAGTCTGGTAGAAGTGTCCCTGATTTTCAACTGCGCAAGGTCCTGCAATAATAGTGACCTCGGAACCGCCTACCAAAACACCATCAACATCAACTACTGTATCTTCTTGTTTAAATTCTCTGCTTACAAGCTTATATGGCTTCATTATCGGTACCAAATTCTCAACTCCCGGCATTATTAGTATAGATTGTGTCTGAAGTAACCTCTTATCACCAACTGCGCCAATTACTGTTTTTATTTCCCCGTGTATAGGATGTGTCATAAATCCTAATTCTAAAAGTTTGTTTTCCACAGCTTGAATTTGTTCAACAGTAGCATTTTTTTTCATTACAATAATCATTTCAATTCCTCCTTAAATATTTTTTGAAAATAAAAAAACCCTTCATCCTTACTAGGGACGAAGAGCTTTGCTCACGTGGTACCACCCTTTTTGGTTAATAACATAACCCGCTCATTACATGTACAGGAAAAATCCGATACATTCTTCATGATAACGGTGAAGAATCCGGCACAACCTACTTCTTTGTTCAGTCGGCTACTCCAGGGAGAACTTCAGAACTTCCTTAACTACAAGGCTTTCACCATCCCTTGCTCGCTTTAAGTGTTGAAAGGACTTACTTTTCCCTTTCATTATATTTTACAGCATATTTGCTAATAGTTTTAATTTTATTAATATTAGCACCATAAAAAAAAATAGTCAATACTTCCTTGAAAAAAAATATTTATATGTTATTATATATGTATGAGAAGTCAAATTTGTAATATCTAAATCATATTTCTGAAAGTTTCTGTTGTTTTTTCAGTATTAGGTTAAGTGTTAAAAAGAAATTTCCAAGTCTAGGAGTAGTATAATGTTGAGGGTTACGACTAGACTTAATATTATTAAACCAAGGAGGTATTTTTATGTCAGATATGCAGATAGTAGTTTTTGATCTAATCAATGAACTTTGTGGAGTTGAGGCTGACCAGGTACACGAAATTGTTAAGTATCAGGAAATTACCAAGGTACCGGAAATGCCTGGCTTTATCGAAGGAATAATAAATCTAAGAGGACACGTTGTTCCAATTATCAATCTCAATAGAAGATTCCATTTAGGACAAGCTGATGCAGATAAGTCAACAAAAATTATAATTACGAGTATTGAAGGTCAACAAGTTGGTTTTGTTGTTGATAATGTTATTGAAATTGTTAGACTTTCACAAGAAGATACCGAAGAAACACCTGATCTCATAAAAAAATGGGGAAGAAAGTATGTTAAATATGTTGCCAAAATTAAAGGAAAGCTGGTTAACATTTTAGATTTGGCAAGTATTCTGACAGAAGAAGAAATGGAACATATATCTTCAATATAGTTTAAGTATATAAACAACAAACACATGTAGAAACACATGTAGAAAGCAAATAACGTATTGACAAAAATGTGATACGCTTATATAATTACTGCTGTTAACCATATAATGTTAAACTAATATTTTGGCGGTAAAGATGTAAAATGTACGGAATGTTGAGAAGTGAAGGTGAAATGATGAAGATTTACATTTCAGATTTAACAAAGGTTAATGGTATCCAAAGAGAAATAAACCTTCAGGAAAAACTTGAAGAGATTAATTTTAACGGTGATAATATTAGGTTTATTGAACCTATTAAGCTTACGGGTATAATTAGAGATGAAAGTGGTATTATTAAACTTAAGGGCGAGTTGAATCTCGTAGTGGAGCTTAACTGTCATAGGTGTTCAAAGAACTTGGAACAAGTAATTAATATTTGCATAGATGAGAGTTATACTAATACAGAAAAGGCTCCGGACGACTTTTATAAATTTAGTGGTAATGAAATAGATTTTTCACCTATGATTTTTGACAATATACTAACAAATATACCAATGAAGATTCTATGCAGCGAGGACTGTAAGGGTTTGTGCGAGGTATGTGGCTGCAACAGGAACCTGAAAGACTGTAACTGCAAGATACAGCAATATGATCCAAGGTTTGAAGCATTGTTGAAGTTGAGAGATAAAGAATTCAGGTAGTGCAGCAAGGAGGTGTTTAACTTGGCTCAACCGAAAAGAAGATGGTCTAAAGCTAGAACTCATAGTAAGAGATCTACATGGAAATTGGATAACCCATCAGTAGGTTCATGCCCACAATGTCATGAAGCAAGATTACCACATAGAGTTTGTAAGAACTGTGGATATTATGATGGTAAAGAAGTGTTGAAGGTAGAAGCAGGCAAGTAAAAAAACAGCAGTATTACAACTGCTGTTTTTTTACGTATAGGTTAAAATATAACTTGGTAGGGAATAATATGAGGAATTGTGGTAAAATTCTAATTAAAGATGTTATTGCAGAAAGCGCAGCAGATGAGGCCGGGATAGAAAAGGGAGATAAATTAATTTCAATCAATAATAGTCCTATAAAGGATATTTTGGATTATAAATTTTTAATATCTGATGAAGTAATAATATTGGATATAGAAAAGACTTCAGGTGAGGTTTGGGAGGTTGAGATAGAAAAAGATACTAACGAGAACCCTGGTCTAATCTTCGAAAAACCGCTCATTGATTCACCTAAAGTTTGCAGGAATAAATGCATTTTCTGTTTTATGGACCAGCTTGCACCCGGCATGAGAAAAACCCTGCATTTTAAAGATGACGATTATCGGCTGTCCTTTTTAGAGGGTAACTACATAACATTGACTAATGTAAATGAAGAAGAGTTAGAAAGAATAATACATTATAGGCTTAGCCCGGTAAATATTTCGGTTCATACTACCAATGCCGGGCTTAGAAAGAAAATGCTGAATAATCCCAATGCAGGAGAAATAAATACTTATTTAAAAAGAATATATGCTGTCGATTTGGATATAAATTGCCAGATAGTACTCTGCAAGGGAATCAATGATGGCAAGGAGCTGGAGAAAACCATCATTGATTTATCGGAACTTTTTCCGAGGGTTAGGAGTATTTCAGTTGTTCCGGTTGGCTTGACTAAGTTCCGGCAAGGGCTTTATCCTCTTGACGGGTTTGATAAATTTTCTTCCAGGGAAGTAATAAACCAGGTTCGGGCTTTACAGAATAAGTTCAAAAGGGATTTGGAAACCAACTTGGTATATTTGGCAGATGAATTTTATATTGATGCTGAAGTGGATATACCTTCGTATAAACACTATGAGGAGTTTTATCAACTTGAAAATGGTGTTGGTATGGTAGCTCATTTTAAGCATCAGTTTAATAACTTTATAAAAAGGCTAAAATATGATCTGACGGAATTAAGAACAGTAAGTATTGCTACCGGTATGTCACCAAGAAAGCATATAGAACAAATGGTTAAACCGCTGGTTGATAGGTATAAGAATCTTAAGGTGTATTTATATCCTATCAAGAACAACTTTTTCGGTCCTGAAATCACTGTAACAGGACTTGTTACCGGCGGTGATATAATTGACCAACTTAAGGATAAAGAGTTAGGAGAGGAACTGCTGGTACCATCAGTTATGCTAAAAGATGAAGATGACATTTTTTTAGATGATATTACCCTGGAACAGTTAAGTGTTAGTTTAGGAGTTAAAGTAAGAAGGATAGAAAATGATGGGAGAGATTTTGTAAAAGGAATTCTAAATATCTGAGGAGGATTAACTTTGGGTAAACCGTTAGTTGCTATTGTTGGTAGGCCTAATGTTGGAAAGTCTGCTTTCTTCAACCACTTAATCGGAAAAAGAATATCAATAGTAGAAGATACGCCTGGTGTTACTCGTGATAGAATTTATGCAGAGTGTGAATGGAGAGGGAGAAGCTTTACCCTGATAGACACCGGTGGAATTGAGCCTTATAGTGAAGACCAAATCTTTTCACAGATGCGAAGGCAGGCGGAGATGGCATTAGAAATAGCAGATGTAGTTGTCTTTATGGTAAGTATAAAAGATGGCTTAACAGCGTCTGATATGGAAGTTGCCAAGATGCTTAGAAAAGCTAATAAACCTATTGTACTGGTTTGCAACAAGGTAGATAAAGTTGGCCAGACCCCGGATGAGATTTACGAGTTTTATAATCTCGGGATTGGAGAACCTTTTGCTGTTTCGTCTATTCATGGGTTAGGAATTGGTGAGGCGTTGGATGAAATTTACAATCACTTTCCAGGAGATGAAGAAAATGAAGATATTGAGACAATTAAGGTTGCAGTAGTAGGGAAACCAAACGCCGGTAAGTCTTCACTGATAAATAAGATATTAGGGGAGGAAAGAGTAATAGTAAGTGATATTCCAGGCACTACAAGGGACGCCATAGATACCTCCTTTGAGGCCGGAGATGATCACTATATCTTTATTGACACAGCGGGAATACGGAGGAAAAGTAAAATAAATGAGAATATAGAGAAGTACAGTGTTATCCGCTCGTTTACTGCAGTTGACAGGGCAGATGTTTGCCTGATTCTGATTGATGCAACTGAAGGTGTTACCGAGCAGGATACTAAAATAGCGGGCTATGCACATGATAATGGTAAGGCTTCAATAATTGTAGTTAACAAATGGGACCTGATGGAGAAAGAGACCGGTACATTGGAAAATTACAGGAAGAGTGTGTATGAAAAATTGTCATACATGACCTACGCTCCAATTCTGTTCATATCTGCGAAGACAGGTCAAAGGGTACAACGTTTATTTGAATTAATAAAGTTTGTATCTAACCAACATAGTCTTAGAATATCAACCGGTACGTTAAATGACGTGATAAATGAAGCAGTTGCAATAGTACAGCCGCCGTCAGACAAAGGCAAAAGACTGAAGATTTATTATGCAACACAGGCTTTCGTAAGGCCGCCGACTTTTGTATTATTTGTCAATGATTATGAACTGATGCATTTTTCATATGAGCGGTATATTGAGAACCAGTTAAGAAAGAACTTTGGATTTGAAGGTACTCCAATAAAATTCAAGATAAGGGAGAAGAGGGGGAAAGAGTGAGGTGGCGTACATCGGCTACATAGCTATATTTATTTTAGCCTATTCAATAGGCAGCATTAACAGCTCAATTGCTATAGGAAAGTTATGGAAAAAAGAAGACATAAGAAAATTAGGAAGCGGTAATGCAGGGGCAACAAATACCCTACGTAATTTTGGAATTGGGCCTACGGTTTTAGTTGTTGTTGGTGATGCATTAAAAGGTGTGGCTGCAATATTTATAGGTAGAATGTTAGCAGGCAATGAAGTTGGTGCCATGCTTGGAGGACTAGGCACCGTAATTGGACACAACTGGCCTATATTTTTTCAGTTCAAAGGTGGTAAGGGAATATTGACTTCGGCTGCAGTAATCCTAACCATAAGACCTGATATAGGAGCTATCGTCGTTATAATTTCTATAATAATCATTGTTATAACAAGATACGTGTCATTGGGGTCTTTGGTTGGTTCTGTGATATTTCCGGTAATAGTTGTAATAATGGATTTCGAGAATATAGGTTTGTTGGTATTTTCAATCATTCTGGGCTTGTTAGCTGTTTATAGGCACCGGGGTAATATAAAAAGATTGCGGGAAGGCACTGAATCAAAGATAGGAAGTAAGAAATGTGGAGGAGAGCCATGAGGTCTAACTTAGCAATTATGGGGGCAGGAAGCTGGGGAACTGCGCTGGCAATTTTATTGCATAATGCAGGTCATAATGTAACACTATGGACGCGTTCCCAGGAAGATGCCGATAGAATAAATATGGAAAGGGAAAACAAAAAGTATTTGCCTGGTGCAGCTATACCTGACGGATTAGAGTGCTTTACTGATCAGGAAAAAACTTTGCATGATAAAGAACTGGTTGTTCTTGCTATTCCTTCTCAATCTATTAGAGAGAATATCAAAAATGTTTCAAATCTATTAACTTCTGACAAGATAATAGTATCGGTATCTAAGGGGATAGAGGAAAACTCTTTAGTTAGATTGTCTCAAGTAATATTGGAAGTAATACCTGGTGCGAAGGTAGCGGCACTATCAGGGCCCAGTCATGCGGAAGAAGTTGCCAGGAATATCCCGACTACAGTAGTTGCTGCATCTGAGAATATCGAAGCTGCAAGGAAGATTCAAGATGTATTCATGACACCTGCGTTCAGGGTATATACCAGCCTCGACTTGATTGGTGTTGAAATAGGAGGTGCGTTGAAGAATGTTATTGCACTCTGTGCAGGGATTTCTGATGGGCTGGGTTTTGGGGACAACACAAAGGCGGCTTTGATGACCAGAGGACTAACGGAAATTGCAAGATTGGGTCAAGCATTAGGAGCGAAAAAACAAACTTTTGCCGGATTATCAGGAATGGGAGATTTAATTGTCACTTGTACAAGTATACATAGTAGAAACAGAAGGGCTGGAATTCTTATTGGACAGGGGAAAAAGTTGGAAGATGCTCTAAAAGAAGTCAAGATGGTAGTTGAAGGAGTAAGAACCACCAAAGCTTCATTTGAACTGTCAAAGAAACAAGGGATAGAAATGCCTATAGTTGAGCAGGCTTATAAAGTTTTGTTTGAAGGGGAAGACCCCGGACAAGCTGTTACTAATTTAATGATAAGAGATAAAAAGCATGAAATTGAAGATATATTTGTGGATTAAGGAATGATGAAAGAGGTGAAGAAATAGAGGAGTAAATACTCCCCTATTATCACTTATCACTACCTTTTTTATCACTTTTATCACCATCTTTTTTATAACCACAATTAGGACAAAAATCAAAATCTTCATCTAGTTCGGTTTTACAATCGGGACAGACTTCACGTATTTCTTTAGGTGGAGGAGGCGGCATTTCCTGCTTTTTCCCACATCTGGGGCAATACTGATAAGATAGATCTATCTCTATACTGCACTTTGGACAAGTTTTTATGTTGCGTAGTTCTTTAATCCTGTTTTTCATTGAGTTTATTGTTTCCTTTAAAGCTTGAATCTCTTTACATTGATTGTCAAAATCTTCACCTAAAGATTCACCCTTTTCGTACAGTGAGAAAACCTTTTCACCTAGTTTCTCATATAGTTCCTCAACCTTATTTTGTTCGTTTAACGCAGCCAAACGCAATTTTGTTTCTTCTAAGATTTCGCCAGATGCCTTTGCAGCTGTCTTATAAGTATCTGCAACCCTTTTCCCAAGATGATCCAATATGCTCATATGATACCTCCTAATAGTATTGTCATATATATTATATTCATATTATATACATTAAATAAGTAAATCAAGCAATTTCTTCGTCCTTTTCCTTATAGAATCTAAACAGCATAAACTTTACTATGTCATTGATATTATTATAGGTTACTTCCAAAAATAAACCTGCATCCATGCTGACCAAAATCTGAATATCATATTTATCTGAGTTATCAATAACAGCAGTCATTAAGTCGATTGCTTCAAGAGGTTTATTATAGAAGTTTATCCATTCAATTACATCGTTATCCAGCTTTGAATCTTTTCCAAAATATGAATTTAGGAAACTTTTCAAAGTACCTTCAGCGTTGGAAGAAAGATTAATTATTACTGGCATCTTACCATAACTCCTCTCAATATTAACAAGCGTTATATTAATAATTTGACAGAACCTAATAAAATCCTTTATGTAAATTGTTCACAAAATGTATAAAATTGAGGCAAGTGTAAAGTTAGGGACGGTTCTTTGCTTTACTTTACAACGTAAAGTAAAG
Organism: Clostridiales bacterium UBA4821; assembly: GCA_002402315.1. Taxonomy (GTDB): domain Bacteria; phylum Bacillota; class Clostridia; order Acetivibrionales; family UBA4821; genus UBA4821. Next base: position 2,316 of record DHFP01000130.1, on the reverse strand, counting down.
CAAAGAACCGTCCCTAACTTTACACTTGCCTCTAAATATATTTGACTAAAATAAAAGGGTATGGCAAAATTAAATAATAAACCCCGGCCGTATTACCCGGCCGGGTAACAAGTCAGACCCAGGGACGGCGAAGCGTAGGTAGGTTGACTTGAGTAATAATATTTTGTCTTTTCAGTAGTTTTTAATACATGGAATTTTTTGTATTACGAGAGGAGAACAATATGAGTCAAGTAAGGGTGAGATTTGCACCGAGTCCGACTGGGTACCTGCATATCGGAGGAGCAAGAACCTGTCTTTTTAACTGGTTGTTTGCAAGAAAACTTGGGGGGAAACTGATATTAAGGATAGAGGATACTGATTTTGAAAGGTTAAAGGAGAACTCCATACAGCAGATACTTAGCAGCCTGAAGTGGTTAGGGTTGGATTGGGATGAGGGGCCGGAGAAGGAAGGAGATTCAGGACCGTATTTCCAGTCACAGAGGTTAGAGATATACAAGAGCCAAGCTGATAGGCTTATTAAGGAGGGAAAGGCATTTTACTGTTATTGTACTCCTGATGAACTGGATGAACAGAGACAGAAGGCAAGGGAAACCGGTACCCATTTTAGGTATAATGGGAGATGTAAAGAACTCTGCGAGGAAGAAAAAGAAAGATTCCTAAGGGAAGGTAGGAAGCCTGTTATAAGAATAAAAGCTCCTTCAGAAGGAGTAACAGTGGTTAATGATATTGTAAGGGGCAAGGTAAGCTTTGACAATTCCTTACTGGATGATATCATAATTTTAAAATCAAATGGTGTGCCCGCATACAATTTTGCATGTGTTGTGGACGACAGTGGAATGAAGATCAGTCATGTTATAAGGGCTGAAGAACATTTATCCAATACACCGAAACAGGTTATTATATATCAGGCTCTGGGATATGATTGTCCTCAGTTTGCCCACGTACCAATGATTCTGGCACCTGACAGGAGCAAATTGAGTAAAAGGCATGGAGCAACTTCTGTTGAGGAATTTAGAGTTCAGGGGTATCTTGCTGAAGCTATAGTAAACTATTTATGCTTGTTAGGCTGGTCTGCTGAAAACCAGGATGAAATAGTCAGCCTCAAGGAGGCTTCCAAACAATTCACACTTGAGCGTGTTTCCAAGAATGCAGCTATATATGATACCAAGAAACTTACCTGGATTAACGGGCATTACTTAAAAACCTCAGATATTGATTATATTACTAATCTGGCACTTCCGTTTATGGATAAAATTGATATACCGTTACACGGGCATGACTTCGAAAAAATAAAGTCAATAGTTGCTTTAATCAGGGAAAAGGTTTGGACATTGACTGAGATAGCTGAGGGATCAAAATACTTCTTCAAAAGAGAGTTTGAATATGAACAAAAAGGAGTTGAAAAATACTTTAACAGAGAGGGAGTTTCAGAACTACTAGGGGAAATAATTAAGAAAATGGAAGCTGTTGAGCCGTTTAATCAGTCTACGGTAGAATCAGTTTATAGGACATATGCAGAGGAACTAGGGATAAAAGCTGCCGAAATTATCCATCCAACAAGGCTGGCGTTAACTGGAAGGACAGTTAGTCCAGGGCTGTTCGAGATAATGGAGATTATGGGACATGAGGAATGTGTTCACAGGTTGCTTAAAGCTATTGAGTTTATTGAGCTCAATAAAAAGTGAATCAAGAGGGGCTCGGCCCCCCTTGATTCACTTTTTATCTTAAATTATATTTACCTAACATTTTTATTCTTTCGAGTTCTTTTATAATGATATCATACAGATTGAGGTCCAGGTTATTACAAATGGAAGCCAAGTAGAAAAGATTTCTACCAATGTCCTTTTCAATAATATCTCTGCAGTTATTACATAGCTTACCTTCTATATGCGTTTTCATGGCATCCCGGATTTCTTCAAAGGTACCATCTTCTGGGAAGACTTGTTTTTTAGCGTTTATTCTTATGCATCCGCATTGAGTTACAGATTTTACTATGGAGCGGTTTATCCTACCATTAGAATCTTGAAATTTTGTAACTAAATCAATAATACTTTTGTTTCGTACTAATAACTCTTGTACGGTGTACTGAAAATCATCTGCCATTATGTCTTTCACCAGACTTCACTCCCTCAAGAGATAATTATAAAAAAAGTTAAGTAGATTATATATAGGTTAATTCTGAGCCTACCCTATGATGTAACTAAAGTATTTGAGTATAAACTAATTATACTTTTTTCAAAGCTTGTTTGTCAATGAAAGTGACATCAATTTTAACTAATTAAGTACGGCGAGGTTACTGTTCAGACGGGTGGTAAT
>DHFP01000207.1:886-16157 GCA_002402315.1 Clostridiales bacterium UBA4821 | reverse complement strand
TATATAGACGAAAACGCGGTTAATATTATTAAAAAAATCCTTATCACCTAAAGCAGCTTTCTGTATTATTAAATTTATTTTCTCTATATTGCTTTTGAATATATCCACTGAATTATCGGATTTAATATTATTAGTTTGATTTTCTAAGGTTTGATTTTTATTGGGACGACTTGTCAAAATATTTGAGAATTTTTCCAATATAAATTTAGACATGTTTCTCCCCCCATTTACACACCTGATATTATTTTTACTTTCTAGGGAATTATGGAACATACATTTAATACTGACAAAATAAATATATCATAAAAGGATTAAATATGCAATAATTTAGGAAATAATAGGTATTAGGAAATAATGGTATGTACGAAATAAAAATATTTTTTATGCTAAGTATATAATACTACTTAACCCTTAGTTCTTCAATAACCTCTCCTATCTTTTCAGAAGCATCTAAAATCCCCATTTTTCTAGCATTCTTAGACATTCTAACAAGCTGTTCCTTATTATTTACCAAGCTTGTTATTTGCTGGCTTAGAATTTCAGCCGACAAGTCTTTCTCAAGAAGAACTATGGCAGCGCCCTGCTTTTCAAGAGTCCTGGCATTAAACTCCTGATGATTTTCAGTTGCATATGGGAACGGTATTAATATGGACGGCAGGCCAATAGCTGTAATCTCACTAATTGTAATAGCTCCTGCTCTGCTAATAACAAGATCGGCAGCAGCCATATACTTTGCCATATCAAAAATATATGGTACTATTTTTATGTTCTTTAGCTGACCTAAAGCTAAACCGCTATCTTCCAACCTCTTAATTATTAGGTCATACTGATTCTGTCCTGTTGCAAAAACCATATTGTATGGAAGGTTTCCACTGTTTAGTTTAACTATCTCTACTATTGCTTCATTTATCCTTTGCGCTCCTCTACTCCCACCAAACACCAACACGAGTGGTATACCCTTATCTATCCCTTCAATGTTCCTAACATCTGATTTAGAAGTTGATATAATTTCCTCCCTAACAGGATTCCCTGTAAAAATAACCCGCCTAGCCCCCTTGAAATACTTCTCCGTATCCCTAAAGCTTATGGCTACTGCATCCACCAATCTTCCAAGAATCCTGTTTGCAACGCCAGGAAATGAATTGGCCTCATGTATCAGGGTAGGTATCTTTAACCTTGATGCCGCCAAGACTGCCGGCAGACATACATATCCTCCTGTGCCTACTAATATGTCGGGTTTAAAAGCTTTAATTATTTTCTTCGCCTCCAAGTACCCTGATATCATATCCCTAAACGTTAAAAAAATATCAAGAGAGATTTTCCTTGTAAAACCTCTTGCCTTGATAAATTGAATTTTAAATCCCTCTCTCGGAACAAGATCCTTTTCCAAACCTTTTTCCGTACCTAGAAAAAGAATATCGGAATCAGGTTTTTTTGACTCTATATGCTTTGCAATGGCTATTCCCGGATTTATGTGCCCAGCAGTACCACCACCAGTAATTATTATTCTCAAGCTCTAGTTCACCCACCTTTAAAAACCAGTACTAAGCACTCAGGACTTTATTTGTAAGCCGCACTACGTGATATATTCAACAAAATACCCATGCCAACCATGAGAAATAACAATGAAGAACCTCCATAACTGAAAAACGGTAATGGCATTCCGGTAACCGGCATTGATGATGTAACAACTAAAATGTTAATTAAAGCCTGTATTGCAACTAAAGAAGTAATACCTGCAGCCAAAAGACTTCCAAATGAATCTTGTGCATTCATGGCAATCTTTAATCCCCTCCAAATAAAAATTAAAAAAGCAATCAAGACCACCAATACACCTATATAACCTAATTCTTCTGCAAGTATGGAAAAAATAAAATCGTTATGCGGTTCGGGAATATACAAAAATTTTTGCCTGCTGCGCCCCAATCCAAGACCAAATAACCCTCCCGACCCAATGGCATACAATGATTGAATGATTTGCCATCCATCCCCTTTTGGATCACTCCATGGGTCGAGAAATGTAGTAACCCTCTTTAACCTGTATGAGGAAAACATTATAGCCACAGCAGCCAAAGTTAATGTTGGAAAGGCCAGCATTATAAAGTGCCATATCCTCGCTCCTGCTACAAACAGCAAAATTATACCTAGAAATACTATTACGCCCGCAGAACTCATATGCGGCTGAAGCAGCAGCAACCCGATAATCAATCCTATCCACATAAGATAGGGTAGTAATCCGCTCCAGAAGGAAGATATTTTATCCTTATCTTTGGATAACCTGTATGCAAAAAATATTATTAATGCAAGTTTCATTACCTCTGAGGGCTGAAACTCCGTAAATCCTAAATTAATCCACCTTTGAGCTCCATTCCTCACAGCACCGATATGAGGTATAAGAACAACCATTAGCAGCGCAATGCTTATAGTAAATAACAATCCTGAAAATCTCCCCCAGAATCTATAATCAATTCTTGAAACTATTAGCATTATTACAATCCCGAGGCCGGCCCACGCAAGCTGCTTAGTTAGAAAAAGATAACTGTTGCCGTGGTGGTGCAGCGCATATGCAGAACTTGCGCTCGAAATCATTATAATGCCAACCGCCAAAAGAAATAGGACGACTATAAATATTCCAAAATCAAAGGGCTTCTTACTTACCATACTACCTCCATAAAATCCGGCACTATCTCAAATCACAGTATATTGTAAGGACAGCAATCCAATAACGCAAAGTACAGCTGTTGCTGCCCAGAAAGTCCATACCACTCTGTTCTCACTCCACCCTAAAAGTTCAAAATGGTGATGGATTGGAGCCATCTTAAATACCCTCTTGCCTGTTGCCTTAAATACAGCTACCTGTATTATAACTGAAAGAGCTTCTAGTACACATATGCCACTTACAATAATTATTATCAACGGTAACTTCATTACTATGCCAACAGATGCAATAGCGCCTCCTAGAGCCAGTGAGCCGGTATCACCCATGAATACTCTGGCAGGGTTCATATTAAATGCTAAAAAACCCAAGCATGCACCTGCAAGAGTAGAACTAAAAATTATCATTTCTGTATTTTGCATCGCCATTGAAATCAGCGTAAAGAATACCATTATTATCATGCATACTCCTGAAGCTAAGCCATCCAGTCCATCTGTTAAGTTTACACTATTGGTGGTTGCGAGCATTACAAAAATGATAAATGGTATGAATGTCCATTCTAGATCAATCATCATACCAATAAAAGGAATTGGTATTTCTTTAAAATCCAGTATCATATCAGTAAACGGAACTGCTATCCGGGCTTCCAATCCTGCAATATTGGTAAGATAGTAGGCAAACCCTGTGGATATTATTAAAAGCCCGAGCATCTTCTGTCGTGAACTCAACCCTTTTGACCTCTTTAATACTACTTTTAAATAATCATCTATAAAACCTATCATTCCAAATAGGATTGTAGCTAAAAGCACAGACAGTATTTTAGGATAACTGATGCTTAAATAACCACAGATCACTGCCAAAGGCATCAAAAAAACAACTCCTCCCATAGTAGGAGTTCCCATCTTCTTCAAGTGAGTTTGTGGTCCATCATCTCTTACCACCTGACCTAATTTGAGCCGTGTGAGTAGTGGAATCAACAATACTCCTGATACTAATGTCATAAAAAATGAAACTAATAGTACATTAAAATGTATTGGCAAGTTTATAACACCTCGCTAGGCAGCCTACGATTCCTTCCATTTTCATTCCTCTAGACCCTTTCACCAAAATAACATCTTTATCTCTAATTAATTTTATAAGATATTCATTTGCCTCTTCAATAGTCTCACTGGTAAATATTTTCCTTTGAGACATTCCGGAACTTGCAGCGCCCTCAGCTATATACTTGCTATTTGGACCTAAAGTTATTAGATAGTTGATTCCATTCCTGACTACACTCTTCCCTATGTCCAGGTGAGCTTGCCGGGTCCATTCTCCTAACTCAAGCATATCTCCTAAAACTGCTATTTTCCTTGAACCCGAAAGGTCTCTCACTACCCTTAAAGCTTCTTCCATTGAATTTGGGTTTGCATTGTAAGCATCATCAATCAATCTGATCCCTTTATCCAAGGTTAGTATATTCATTCTCATTTTTCCGGGTTTATAGTTTCTTATTCCCTCAATGATATCTTGTGCCGGCACTTTAAATTTCAACCCCACTGCTATGGCGGCCAGGGCATTATAAACATTATGCATTCCTGGAACCGGAACTGTTACAGTATACTCCTGGCTTGCGATTTGAATATTAAATGATGTGCTGAATTCATCAACCATCTTAATATTATACCCTTGTACATCCAAGCCATCCTGAAGCCCATAGAATACAGTCCTAAAGCTTAAGAAATCCTTAAGGCCAAATAATAATCCGTCATCACCATTAAGGATAACAAGTCCATCCGGGTCCATTCCATCAAATATTTCCATTTTAGCTTTTAGAATGTTTTGTCGTGAACCTAAATTACCTATATGTGCCAGGCCAATGTTGGTTATTACTGAAATATGAGGCTTAGCAAGCTTACTTAATAACGAAATTTCTCCGAATCCGCTCATCCCCATTTCAACTACTGCTATATCGTGCTCTTTAGAAAGGTTTAGCAAAGTCATAGGCAGTCCTATATGATTGTTTAGATTTCCTTCTGTCTTAAGGACATTGTACTTTTCGGCAAGCACCTTATAAATCATATCCTTAGTACTTGTCTTTCCAGCACTTCCAGTAACTGCAACCAGAGGGATATCATATTTCTCCCTATAAAACCTAGCTATATCTTGAAAAGCCTTTAAGGTATCCTCAACCTTAATCACTATTCCATCCAGGGGTTTACTGCCATCCCGGCTTGTCAGATATCCACAAGCACCTAACTTAAGCACCTCTGTTAAAAAATCATGTCCATCAAATTTTTCTCCTGCGAGGGGTACAAATAAATCTCCTTTGCTTACTTTTCTTGAATCTGTACAAATATTATTAACTATGGCATCAGGTTTTCCATTTAGCAGTATTCCCCCTGTTGCCTTAATTATGTCACTAACCTTAACTGCGAGCATATAAACCTCCCTAAATTCGTAGTGCCTCCCTTGCAACTTCTCTGTCATCAAAGTGTATAGTCCTATCCTTAAATATCTGGTAAGTTTCATGTCCCTTCCCAGCTATTAGGATGATATCATTTTCTTTTGCATTCTTTATACAATATTCAATTGCTGAACGCCTGTCAGATATTATTATATATTCGCTCCCTGTTCTTTTTATACCTTCTTCTATCTCTTTAATAATTGCTTCCGGCTCCTCACTCCTCGGATTATCTGACGTTATTATGGTAAAGCCGGCAAGCTTTCCTGCAATCTCACCCATTATCGGTCTTTTAGTTCTATCCCTGTCTCCACCGCACCCAAATATCACCACAACTCTACCTTTAGCATATACCCTGACTGCCTGCAGAATATTCTCAAGACTATCCGGTGAATGCGCATAATCAACCATTACGGAAAAATTACGGTCTGTCTGAACAGTCTCAGCTCTGCCGGGAACTTTCAGGTTCTCCAATCCGCCAATAATATTTTCCTTGCTCACACCATATGCACTGCATGATGAAATTGCTGCCAACGCATTATATACGCTAAACTTACCCGGAATTGGTATACTCACTTTGTAATACTTATCTCCGTATTTACAATTAAAACTAGTGCCTTGTGGTATGATTTCTATGTCATATGCACTAAAATCTGCATCATTATTGATTCCAATGGTACTGATTTCACAATTACATTTATTTAAAAGCTTCTGCCCATAGGAATCGTCAATGTTTATTGCAGCCATTCTGCACATACCGAAAAGCTTAGCTTTTGCAGCAAAGTAATTATCAAAATTGAGATGAAAGTCAAGATGATCCTGAGATAGATTTGTGAAAACCCCTACATCAAAATCACATGCATAAACTCTATAGAGGTCCAAAGAATGTGAAGATACCTCCATAACAACTGTGTCTACACCTTGGTCCAGCATATCTGAGAACATTTGCTGCAGTTCTAACGATTCCGGCGTAGTTCTATCAGCCGGAATAATTTTATCACCTATATAATTTGCAATTGTACCTATAAGTCCAACTTTATGCCCTGAGTGTTCAAGTATAGATTTAATCATAAATGTTGTAGTTGTTTTACCCTTGGTTCCCGTAACCCCTATTAGGTTAAGTTTCTGTGTCGGGTTCCCATAAAACCTGCCGGATAACTCTGCGAGTAACTTTCTAGTGTTAGGATGCTTTATCAAGACAACTTCCCCATCAATACTCACATCCTTACTGACCACTACCGCAGCTGCACCCTTTGCTATGGCCTCATTAATAAAATTATGACCGTCAACTTTAAAACCTTCTATGCAAACAAACAGACACCCTGCGCTTACCTTTCTGGAATCATATTGTATATTATCTATCTGAACATCTCTTAACTGTCCAGTAGTTTGAAATTCTTGTATTCCTTCCAATAGATTTTGAAGCAGCATAAGTGTTCCTCCTATCTTTTAGTAATCTATATATACTGCTTAGTCAAATTCTGTCATATCAAATCGGACTTTAATCTCAGTTCCTATTTGAACTTCTGTACCCGGGGCAGGTTCCTGCAAAGCAGCTTCACCCATACCTACTATTTTAATATTAAGGCCGAGGTCCTTTAATATCCTTGTAGCTTCAAGAGCAGTCCGTCCCTTCAACTCAGGAACCATCACCTTATCAGCCTTATTTTGTGTATCTGTAAACAAAATCACTTGTGAGGTTGATGTAATGATCACATCAGGTTTTGGACTTTGTTGGATAACTATAACTTCATCACCTGTATTCTGTCCGTTAATCCTATACTCTAATCCAGCCTCCTGTAAAATTTTCTTAGCCTCCACCAACGTTTTACCCCTGGTTTCAGGTACCTTTACCTCTTTACTAACAACTTCATCTGGAGAAAACCTTCGCTCTACTTTCAAGTAAGGAAGAATATCTGCCATTATCTTCCCTGCAGCAGGTGCCGCAATAGCCCCTCCCTGGTGCCCATCCGAACCTTTCGGATCGTTTAGTACCACTAATAATGATACCTCCGGGTCATCTGCCGGTGCGAATGCTACAAATGAAGCAACATAGATGTTTGTATTTACACCTTGGTCTGCTGTACCGGTCTTGCCAGCCACCCTGTAACCCGGGACGTTTGCTTTTTTTCCAGTACCTTCTGCAACAACGCTCTCCATAATATCTCTCATAACTGCAGAAGTTTCCGGAGAAATTACCTGCCTGATTACCTGGGGTTCAAATCTCTGAACAATATTGCCCTCCTGGTCACGAAGCTCCTTAACAAGCTGAGGTTTCATAAGCTTCCCGCCATTTGCCACAGCTGATACCGTATTTATCAGTTCAATTGGAGTAACCTGTATTCTCTGACCAAATGATATAGTAGCCAGCTCGATAGGTCCTACTTTATTTATTTCATGGAATATTCCTTTAGCTTCTCCAGGTAAACTAATACCGGTTCTCTCCTGTAAGCCAAAAGCGTTAATGTATTTGAATAATTTCTCCTTACCAAGTCTCTGTCCAACCTCGATGAATACAGGATTACAAGAATTCTGCACTGCCTGCTTGAAGGTTTCAAGTCCGTGCGGCCTGTAGTATCTCCAGCACTTCATTCTGACATTCTCAATTACTATGTAACCAATATCAACAAAATTTTCTTCTGCCTTTACCACACCTTCTTCAAGACCAGCTACTGACGTAATAATCTTAAAAGTTGACCCTGGCTCATATGTATCTGATATAGCCCTATTCCTCCACATTTTTTGGAGAGCTGACCCTCTTTCCTCTTTGGTTAAAGTTGACCACCTGCTTTTTAATTCATCCTGGTTTATTTCAAAAGGTTTATTTAAGTTGAAGTCAGGCTTGACTGCCATGGCCAATACTTCTCCGGTCTTGGGCCTCATTACTATGGCTATACCACCGCCAAGACATTTATTATCAACTATTGCATTCTCAAGATAACGTTCGGTACTATATTGTATTTTTTCGTCTATAGTCAATACAACATTAGTTCCATCTTTAGGATTAATAAATCTTTCCTTATTAAACGGCATATCCTTCCCGCTTGCATCGGTTTCAGATACTATTCTTCCCGGTAACCCTTTTAGAAACTTTTCATAAGTAAGTTCTATTCCATCCAGTCCCTGATTGTCATCTCCGGTAAAACCAATTACATAGCTTGCAAGGTTATTATATGGATAACTTCTTTTAGTATCTTCGTTAATTTTTACTCCCGTTATTTTTTCTTCCTCAATCCACTTTCTTATCAGATTTGTTATATCGGTCTCCACCTTGCGCTTTACAACTTCAATGGAACTCTGAGTCTTAGTAACTTTTTTGTATACTTCATCATACTCAATCTTAAGTATTTCACTTAGCTTTTTTGCTACCTGTTCAGGCTTAGTAATTTGCTTCGGGATAACACTTATAGTATCTACGGAAAAACTTACTGCAAGCTCTTTACCGTTTACATCAAATACAGTACCTCTTTTAGGACTTACTATTCTATCTCTGGTCTGCTGCTCTGTTGCCTTTTGCTGAAGTTCAGCTCCATTAACAATCTGAATCCAACCAGTCCTAAATATGAGCAAAGCTACTATTAATGTAAATAGTAGCAATACAATAAATACTCTCTTTTTTAAACTTAAACCGGGCATAGCCATAAAATCACCCCATAATATCCACCAACTACAAACTAGTTTTACAATCTCCCAGGGTAGGTTGCAAACCTACCCCTACTAGTAAAGATACTTAACCAATTCTGATATGCCTTGTGCAAGCGTACCGAACACCCCTTCACCTTGCGCCTCATCTTTTGTAGTCTCAGGAATCTCCGTAAAGTCGCTCCTATGAAGCTGAACGTAAACTATCTGACTCTTATCGGGACATTGCATTCCTAGTCTCTCAACTGCTTCTTTTTCTATCAAATTTAAATCTATTTTTTTATCCAATTCAACTTGAAGCTGGCCATTAACTTTATGTAATTCATTTAATTGTGCTTTAAGTTTACCTATATGTTGGTTGTATTCATTTATATGTGCATATCTTAGAAGAATAAATAAGCTGAGCCCAAAAAAAAGTATAACCGCACATACAGCCTTGAACTTTCTTATAGCGCCTCGTTTAGTAACCACAACTTCTCTTACTTTTGTTTGGGGACTATAATTTTTTTCATACTCAGGCAGTTCATTATAGTTATGCCTCTTTTGCGCTACTAACAATTCTATTCACTCCTCTAAATATATATTACTAAATAACATTTTCAACCCTCACCCCCAACCCCTCTCCCATTCTTGGGCGAGGGAAGTTTCGGATTGCAAGAAAAAAAATAACCGTGTTCTAATAAGAACAATCGGAAATATTTTAGACTTCTATAGTTTTTCCGGCTAAAGACCCACATTCCAGGAGGTGTGCCCTATAGCCATGTGGAACACCCCCAAAACGCGAGTACATTAATAGCTTCATCCTTGGTTTCTTTTCTTTGTTTCTTCTTTTGTAACTGGTGCTCTTTCATCTTTTGTTCTTCAGTATCTCATCTTTAGTTTCTTTGCCTTTTCTTTAGTTCCTTACAATTTTTCTGGATGGTTCCTCTTTTGTTTCTTGTGATTTCTTCTTTCGTACTTTAGCAGTCTTCTTTAGTTTTCCTTGTTGTCTGTCCAACATTGATGTATAAAAGCTTAAGCGCTAAGCGCTATTACTTTTCATAGCTTACAATCAAGCCGTCTAATTCCTTTCAAATACCCTCAGCTTTGCACTTCTCGCTCTTGGGTTATCTAGGATTTCAGCCTGTGATGGTTCTATGGGTTTCCTATTAACCACTTTTCCATAAGTCTTGTTTTTGCACCTACAGACCGGGAAATCCGGGGGGCATGTACATTTACCTTCTAAAGCAGCATAGGTTTGTTTTACAATCCTATCCTCCAATGAATGAAAGGTAATGATGCAAATCCTTCCTCCCCTGTTCAGGCAGTCAACGGCATTCTTAATGGCATCTCGCAGTATGGTCAGCTCATTGTTAACCTCAATCCTTATTGCCTGAAAAGTTCTTTTTGCCGGATGAGGCCCATCTCTTCTTGCTGCTGCGGGTATTGCCTTTTTAATTATCTCCACTAACTCAGCTGTTGTTCTTATTCTTCTTTCCTGTCTATATCTAACAATAAATTCTGCAATTCTTTTTGCCCATCTTTCTTCACTGTATGAAAAGATTATTTCAACTAATCTGTCTTTATCATATTGGTTTACCACTGTTTCCGCAGTAAGGGTTTGTCCTTTATCCATCCTCATATCCAAAAGAGCGTCTGCTTGATAACTGAAACCCCTTTCGGAATTATCCATCTGGTATGATGAAACACCTAAGTCTATTAATATTCCATCAACAAAATCATTTGTTATTCCTTCCACTACTTTTTTAATATTACAAAAGTTATTATGTATAAACTTGATATTCTTTTCTAACTTTGCAAGCCTGTTCTTTGAAGCTTCAATCGCTTCCTTGTCCCTGTCAATACAAATCAGCATTCCTTCTTGGTTCAGCCGGCTTGCTATTTCATAAGAGTGTCCGCCGCCGCCAACTGTACCATCCACATATATACCGTTCGGCATAATATTCAGCATGCTTATACACTCTTCCACCATAATGGGTTTATGAACAAATTCCATACTTGTTAAATTCCCAGGAGAGACATTTTTTCCGCAATACTATCTGCATCTATGCCGGAATCATTATTGTATGCCTCCCACTTGTCCTTGCCCCAAATTTCTATCCTGGTTGAAACGCCGGTAATAACAATTTCCTTGTCCAACTTGGCGAATTCTCTTAAGTTTGAAGGTATCAGGATTCTACCTTGTTTATCCACTTCACACTCAGCTGCACCAGAGAAGAAAAACCTGATAAATGCTCTGGCATCCTTATTGGTAAGCGGAAGTGTTTTTAACTTGTTTTCCAGGTTACCCCACTCTTCCAGTGAATATACGAACAAACACTCATCCAAACCCTTGGTGACTACAAACTTCTCTCCAAGGCCTTCTCTAAGTCTGGAGGGCATTATTATTCTGCCCTTAGGGTCAATTGTATGTTGGTATTCGCCTATAAACATCACTTTCACTCCTGTGGTGGCACCCTCATCCACTTGCCTCCACTTCCTACCACTTTAATGCTATTTTATATTATTTCTTTTTTATAATCAAGCCTATCCTGAAAATTTTTCAAATTTTTTTTGTTTTCCTTTGTACAAAAATAAAAGATAGGATCAGTACCCTATCTCTACTATTAAAACGTATTTAATTATGAAGGCTTAAAACTTCTACTTTCTAGTAAGTGCCTGCGTATAAAAAGCTACTATTAACTCGTCTAACGTTATGCTCATAGAATAAATCTCTTGGAAGCTCGCTCCTTGCTCAATAAGGTAGTCCAGTTCTTTTCTAAGGCTGTCAATCTGGTATTCTATCATACTCTCACCCCACATAATTTCATCTGACTTTCTGCGCTGTACCGAGGGTTAGTCGGAGCAAGGTCAAACAGGAAGCAGTCTGCGCTTGTATTCTGACTTGGATGTTTCGGAATGTCCTTAACTTGTCCTCATCTTATAATAATATACATTTACTGTCAATATATTACAGTAAATTTTTAGATTTTTTTTCGCTGTTTCTCTGAAATAATAATATTATCTTCTTTATTATCCTCAGTTCGACAAGTAATACGTTTTCTTCTAATAACTAGAACGGCAGTTAGGGTAACTACAAAAACTCCCGCCAGCAGTTGTGAAACCCTAAAGCCCCCTAACATCAGACTATCAGTTCTTAAACCTTCAATCCAAAACCTCCCCAAACCATAAAAAATCATATATAGAAAGAAAACGTCCCCAGATACTTTGCTTTTCTTTCTAAACCAAATAAGAAATACAAATATACTTATGTTCCACAACGACTCATACAGAAAAGTAGGATGTACGGAAATTCTCGAAAAACTATCAGGTGCAATTATCTCCATTCTCCAAGGAAGTGCTGTCTCTGAACCATAAGCCTCCTGATTGATAAAATTCCCCCAACGTCCTATCCCTTGTCCCAACGCCAGATATGGAGCGCAAAAATCAAAGAGTTTAAAGACTCCTACCTTTTTCTTTTTCGCGAATATATACGCGACAACAATTGCAGCCAATATAGCCCCATATATAGCCAAGCCGCCCTTCCATATAGCTATTATATCTGCAGGGTTATTGGCATAATCCTCCCATCTGAACGCAACGTAATACAACCTTGCCCCAATTATAGCTGCCGGTATAGCAAACAATGCCAAGTCGATAATATAATCAGGGTTAATGCCGTATTTTTTCGCATCCCGTTGGGCCAGCACAATTGCCAACAGAAATGCAAAAGAAATAATTATCCCGTACCAGTATACATCTTTACCAAAAACAGAAAATGCAACCGGACTTATATTAAATTCCAGGTCTAACCCCGGAAACGATATAGTTGGCATATCAGACCTCCCGGTTTGGATTGACTATAGAAAGAGCCATATTCCCCAATGTAAAGTGCTTGCTATATATCTCTTTTGCCTTATTGTAATCTATCTCCATGTAAGCGTTTACAAAGTCAAATATATTTATTCCCCTAAAATAGCCGGCAACAAATTCATGTCCAATCTTCTCTACGGAGTTAAACGTTTTTATAAAGCTCCCCAGCTTCATTTTCTTAATTCTGGTGAAGTCCTCTTCATTAAGTCCGCTTTGATTAATTTTTTCTATAGCTTTGATAACCCTATCTCTAACCTGGTCCGGGGATTTAGATTCCCCTCCTATAGTTGAATAACTATAACTTCCCTCAAAAGTATAGTCAACATCAAAGTTTGATGTTATCAAACCACTTTCATATAACTCGCCATAGAGATCGGATGCTCTACCGAATATCATTTCCAATAATATTTTCATCCCAACATAATGCAAAGCTGGATTACCGCCAATTACACCGGTATTCTCTTTAAAACCAAGCAAGAACAACGGAGCAGCTACCTGCATTTTCTGTTCAACTATTTTCTTATTAATGCTCATTGGTTCATCAGAGTATATACGTTTAATCTCCGGCATATCGTGCATAACCTTCTGCCCATTCCTGATTGTCTCAAAAACCCATTCAGGCTGGACATCGCCAACAACGCAAACCACCATGTTGGACGGATGGTAAAAAGTATTATAACACTTATAAAGTATATCTTTATTAATCTTGGATATAGATTCAATTGTTCCTGCTATGTCCTTTTTCACAGGATGATTAACATATAGAGCGTCCAGAAAATTAAAGAAAACCCTCCAATTCGGATTATCCTCATACATTCTTATTTCTTGTCCTATAATACCCTTTTCTTTCTCCACGTTTTCATCGGTAAGGTGAGGATTCTGCACAAACTTCATTAGAAGTTTAAAGCTTTCTTCAAACCTTTCAGTACAGGAAAACAAGTACGCTGTATGGTCAAAACCGGTATACGCATTTCCCGAAGCTCCTAACGCAGCATATCTTTCCAAAACAGGCCCATCTTCCTGTTCAAAGAGCTTATGTTCAAGAAAATGAGCTATACCATCCGGAACCCGTGTATTTTGACTGTCTCCGGGAACTACAAATTCACTATCAATTGAGCCATAGTGAGTGGCATATGTAGCATATTTTTTTGTGTATCCCCGTTTGGGCAGGACATATGCTTGAAGGCCGTTATCAAATTCACACACATGAATCTTTTCTTTCAAAACATCATTCTCTATAATTGAAGTTTTCATCATCTTTCCTCCGTTTTCATTTCTTAGGCTTAATAAAGTGAATAGTATCCAGCTGCACGTTCCGGGCTACTTTCTTAACATCGTCAGGTTTAACTTCCTTGATTTTATTTATTACTGTATCAAAATCATTATTACTACCTAGAATTGATTGGGTCAGAAAAAAGTCCACCATTTGTATAGGTTCATCAGCCATAGACCTAAGTCCGTTCACCAAGGTTTTTATAGAAGATTCATATTCAAAGTCAGATATAATGCCTTCCTTTATCTCATTAACCTGCTTTAATATTATTTCTTTTGCTCTTTCATATTTATCCGCCTCTATTCCACTTCCTATCATCATAAGTCCCTTTAGCTTCTCAATGCGTGCAAACGCATAATACGCAAGACTTGCCTTCTCTCTCACGTTCTGGTGAAGTTTGGAGTGAGCTCCTCCACCTAATATACTGCAATATACAATCAATGAATAGTAATCAGGGTCAGTCGGACCAACATTAGTCCTGAATCCCATAGATAATTTTCCCTGATTCACATCCATATCCTCAACAAATGTCCTGACCTCTTTTACATCCTTATGGACGTTTTCTGTTTTAATGTCCTTACTACTATTGGTTTTAATACCTATTATTTTTTCCAGCCTCTCAATCCATTGATCCTCTATATCACCCAAAACCACCAAATCAATCTTGGAAGTATTAATAATGTCATTATACCGGTCACCCATGATGCTGCCGTCTATTTTCTGCAGGTCTTCTACCTTGCCCCACTCGTGGATTCCATATCTCTCATCCGCACACATTAATTCATAGCATCTTTCAACAGCATACTGCAACTTATCATTGATTCTGCCTTCAATCTGCTTTGCAAGGTTCTCCTTCTCCTGCTGAACGTATTCATCATTAAACTTTCCATCCCGCAGCAAAGGATTGTATGCTATGCTGTTTAACATGTGAGCGAGCGGTTCAAACAGCTTGTCACCCGTTTCCAAATACTTATCATTGACGCCATCTATGTAAAAATGCAATATCTGACGTTCACCCTTTTTAACTACTCCACAATCAAAAAAACTACCGTAGAGTTGTTCCAGCTTTTTTGAAATGTCCTGCATGGTTGGGTAATCTTTGCTTCCCCGCCTCAAAACCATAGGCAAAAGAGCATTTTGCGTAACTGTGGATTGATCCAGCTGATTATGGAAAAATAGATTTATAGAATTTGTCTTAAATTTATCAGTCTTTATTGAAATTATATTTAATCCTTTATCTGTGCCGTATCTTTTAAGCTCAATTTTATTATCTGTTTGCAGCATTTTAGCCACACCCTTTCAAGAATATATAATTACTATTATTTAGCATATACATAGTATAATTAATTTACTCCTAAATATTCAATACTTAATTTACAATAAGAGCTTATCCGTGAATAAGGGT
>DHFP01000207.1:0-871 GCA_002402315.1 Clostridiales bacterium UBA4821 | reverse complement strand
GTATTTTGGAAAATCAGCAGTCAATGAGTAGTACAATTATTTGCGGATAAGCTCTAAATAAAAAGTCCGGTAAAACCGGACTTTTTATTTTCTATTGTAAATATTTTCTTACTATTTGGTTTACCAACTTCCCATCTGCTCTACCCTTAACCTTAGGCAGTACTGCAGCCATAACCTTGCCCATATCTTTGACACTACTTACCCCTAACTCATCAACTGTTTCTTTAACTACTTTTTCGACTTCTTGCTCTGACATTTGTTCAGGTAAGTATTTCATCAAAATATCTATTTCAGTTTTAAGTGCATCTATTAAATCTTCACGGTTACTTTTCTCGTATTCAGGAAGTGAATCTTTTCTCTTTTTTACTTCCTTTGCAATCACTTCTATTATACCTTGCTCATCGAGTGTAATTTTGTTATCTTTTTCAACTTGGAGGATAGCCGAGCGCACCATTGTTATTGTATTCTTCCTTATCTCATCTCTCTCTTTCATGGCACTCTTTAATTCTTCAAGAAGTTTATCCTTTATTGTCATATTAAACGCCTTCCCAACTTATTTATTCTTTCTTTTCCTGGCAGCCTCAGATTTTTTCTTTTTCTTAACGCTAGGCTTCTCGTAGTGTTCTCTTTTTCTAAGTTCAGATAAAACACCTGATTTAGCACATTGTTTTTTGAATCTCTTTAATGCACTATCTATGGATTCATTTTCTTTTATCCTTATCTCTGACACGTCTCTTCCCTCCCTCCGATGGCATTATTAAGAAAGTACAGAATACTACTTAAATTGCAAATAATACCATAATTACATTAACAAAATTACACACACTCTATTATAACTTAGGTATAAAAAGCATGTCAATAAATATTTAAG
>DHFP01000128.1 GCA_002402315.1 Clostridiales bacterium UBA4821 | reverse complement strand
AGATCGGTTGGTACCGGTTTGAATTCCCTCAAAATTACTGCTGATACTACAGATTGGGGCGCTATCCAATGGGTCCTTTATCCGGAACCGCCAATACCTATAGTATCAATATTATTTGACGGAGTGATAGAGGCTGATGAGCTGTTTAGCTCACAACTTCTCGGAAAACGGTACTTCCGCTTGAATCCAAGCTTGAATAAGTCAGTTTCCCTTGATGATTATACTGAGATTCCTTACCTGGTTGACATAGCTGAGAAATATGATCTTTCTGCTACTGTTAATTGGATTAAACGGAATTGGTTTTAGTAAAGATAAAAATTCCAGAGCCTAAGCCCTGGAATTTTTATCTTTACGGTGGTCTGAGTGGGGAGACTTGAACTCCCGGCCTCTTGAACCCCATTCAAGCNNCCTCTTCGTCCCGAACGAAGCGCGCTACCAAACTGCGCCACACCCAGATTTATACACCCAGTAAATCATCAGCAGTGTTATTATAGAATAGATTTAAGTTTATTTCAACTGTAATTTATTCGAAATTGTAATTGAAGATTGTGATTTAAAACCATATTCAATTTCCATGAGGTGAAATATGAAACGAGCTTTTTCGTTTCAAAAATTCCCCTTAAATTCCCCTTAGATATTTTTCAGCTAGAATATATTCAATATTTCTCTGCTGGGATAAATCTTTTCTTTGAACAAACCCTTCATTAGTCCAGTTTTCAAGCCATAGTCTAGCTGTTTTCTTATCAACATTGAAGTAATTTACGATATCGTTTGCTCGAATTTGATAAACCTATAGTAATTTATTCGGCTACGTACTTACGTACTAATTTGTTTTATGCGTTAACAATATTAGGTTCTTTAACCTCCGGACATGAATTGTATAGTTCTTCCGGATCAAGATCCAATACTACACCTCTCTTTTTCTTTATACCCCAGCCCACATAATGTACTATACTTTTAGCAGGGGGACAAGGTACCTGTCCCCCTGTCCCTGAGATAAAGAAAATTATCTAATAAGTTTCCCAGCATTTGAATAGAAATAGTAATGAGATGCATTTTTTCCAACCCGGAGGTATTATGCGAAGAAAACCAAAAATCAGGATATGGATTATTGATAAGAAAACCATTATTGTTAGTCTATTTGCTATTATCTTTACAATATTAGTTATGTCAAAAATAGCTTTATCTAATAAAATCATTCCTGACAAAGAAAATAAGATCAAAGCTAAAACCATTCTTATTGATCCTGGTCACGGTGGAATAGATGGAGGTGCAAACAAGGGAAATATTCTGGAAAAGAATATCAACCTTGATATTGCAATTCAAGTCAGCTCTATCCTAAAGGCCAACGGAGCTAATGCCATCCTTACCCGGAACAAAGACATATCTCTGGATAAACTGATTAATGATGGCGGAAGCAGGTACAAAAGAGATTTAAATGCCAGAACAAATATAATTAACTCCAGTAATGCTGACTTATTTATCAGTATTCACGCAAATTGTATTTCGGGAGATACATCTGAGAATGGTACTATGATATTCTACCGTGGTAAAGGCAGCCCAAGCAATAAACTTGCTGATAACATAATGAGTAACATACATAATGAGTTTAAAAGTTTGAACAGAAATCAACATTCACCACAGATTGGAGACTATTATATCCTTAGAAATGCTAAAATACCCGGGGTAATTATTGAGACGGGTTTTATCTCAAATGAAAGTGATTGCAATCTCCTGCTTAACAGTGACTTTAAAAATAGGATTGCCGAAGCTATATGTTTGGGAATAAATGATTATTTTAAGGGAACTGCATCAAATTAGCTCCTTTTTGAAATAATGATTTTTTCTTTTTTTCTATTTAATTAGAATTTTATCATAAAAGCTTTCACCATTGGCTAGCTTTTCAAGACCTAACAACTCTAATACAGTTGATGAAATATCAGCAAATGATTTTCTGGTTCCAAGGTCAATCCCTACTTTAATTTTTTTGCCGTACACAAGCAACGGAACATATTCTCTTGAATGGTCCGTACTTGGTGTTGTCGGGTCGCAGCCGTGGTCGGCTGTTATAATTAACATGTCATCATCCTTCAATGCTTCTATTATCTCCGGCAGCCTGCCGTCAAACTCCTTAAGTACCTTTGCATATCCCTGTACATCATTCCGGTGTCCATAGACCATATCAAAATCAACAAGATTTGTAAAAATCAGCCCTCTAAATGACTCTTTCATATAATTGATTGTTTGATTAACGCCATCTTCATTATCATGAGTATGAACCGCCCTTGTAATCCCTTTTCCTACAAATATATCTTCAATCTTACCTACTGCGGCCACCTTGAGACCATTTTCATTAATTGCATCCAGCATGGTCCTGCCAATAGGCTCAAGTGAAAAGTCCCTTCTCCCGTCAGTTCTCATATAATTTCCCGATGTTCCAATGAAAGGCCTTGCAATTACTCTTCCAACTGCGTGTTGCCCCTTCAGCAATGCCCTGGCTTTTCTGCACATCTCATATAACCTTTCAATATTTACAACCTCTTCATGCGCAGCTATTTGGAAGACGCTGTCAGCCGATGTATAAACTATAGGATACCCTGTCCTGACATGTTCATCTCCCAGTTCTTCAATTATAGCTGTTCCTGACGCCGGTTTGTTTGCAAGTATTCTTGTGCCGATAAGAGCTTCAAATTCTTCAATAAGCTCCTTCGGAAATCCTTCAGGATATGTCGGAAACGCCTTTTCAAGTATCAATCCGGATATTTCCCAATGGCCGGTAGTTGTATCCTTACCCTTTGACTTTTCAATCATTCTGCCATAACATGCCTTAGGATTGTCAACTCTACCAATTTCATGTGTGCCTGGAATCATTCCTAATCCCATCTCTTTTAAATTTGGCAATGTAAATCCCGGAAGACTGGCCGCAATATTCCCCAGGGTATTACTTCCTGCATCCCCATACTCCGCCGCATCCGGCAGTTCTCCAACGCCAACACTGTCGAGTACTATTAGAATTACCCTATTTATCATTGGCTTCTCCTTGCATCAATTTTTAGTTCATCTAAAACAAAAATCTGGCCTCTATAGAATCTATGTATTATATGGTATGTTTTAGATTCATTCTAGCCCCAGATTCTATTATCTCTTTTAAACCAGTATATTAATAAAAATCGTCAGAATGGATATCATAGTATGCCTCACCAGTTCACTTCAAAGCGGAGCATTTCAAAAGGGGACATTCCTCAGGCTACAAAGAAAATTCTTCTTGTTGAGGTGTGTCCCCTTACCTCATCTGTGAGCATTTTGAAGTTGCCTTCTGACAACGCCAGACGACGTTTATCACGATTTTTATACTATGCGCGTGGGTGGGTCTTCTTATACACTTCCTTTATCTTATTCTTAGCCAGTTGTGCATATATTTGGGTAGATGATATATCTGAATGTCCCAACATCTCTTGTATTGATCTTAAATCTGCACCATTTTCAAGCAAGTGTGCAGCAAATGAATGTCTTAGTGTGTGTGGTGTTATTTCTTTTGCTATTTTGGCCTGGTTTTTGTATTGCTTGATAATTTTCCAGAATCCCTGTCTTGTAAGTCTCTTTCCATTAATATTAACAAACAATGCTTGTTCAGAAAAGTCTTGTATCATTAAATGTCTTGCCTTTTCCATAAATTCTTTAAGTGCATTAATTGCCATAGTTCCTAATGGAACTATTCTTTCCCTGTTTCCTTTATTGCACCTGATAAAGCCAACCTCTAAATTTGCATCATCCACATTTAACGATATTAGCTCAGATACCCTTATACCTGTCGCATATAAAACCTCAAGCATTGCCTTATCTCTAAAACCCTTTAGATCAACGCATTTAGGTTGATCAAGAAGTAATTCCACTTCCTTTGTAGATAGAATTTGTGGAAGCTTTTTCTCGATTTTTGGTGACTCTAAGTTTGTGGTCGGATCAGCCTCTATTAAATTAATCCTGGATAAGTACTGATAAAATGAGCGTATAGAAGCTAGATTCCTCGAAATTGTAGAGGTAGCTCTGCCTTTCTTCTGAAGATTAAGTAAATAAGCAATTACAGTTGTCTTATTAGTATTCTTTATTGATTTTAGGTTTATATCTCCTAAAAATGTTATGTACTGGTCGATATCGCGCTTATATGATTGTAACGTGTTAATGGATAAGCGCTTATCGTTTTCGAGGAAACCAATAAACTTATCTAATACTGCTTCCATTTCAAACTACTCCTTTTATTAAATTTTTTAAAATATTTGTGGGGCTCCCTCTCAAGACAGTTTCCTGCTTGCTTGTCATTAGTTTCTGATAGAACCTAGATTTAATATAAAGTGCTTAATTATTTTACATCTTTTTGTAAACCCAATCAATAGTTTTTTAAATTATTATGTAAATTATGCTAGTTAAATTATTTTTTATCTCTACCTTAATATCAACATTTATGTATTCTGATTTCTTAATCGCCTTAATTATTATGTAATTCTAAGTTACCATCAAAAAATAAAATATGTAAACTTTGGAACATGTTAATTGTAATAATTCTATGCTATTGGTATATAACAAGTATTTACATTTATGGATTATGTTATACTGATTATATATATTTCATTAAATACTATTATTCAATTATAAAAGTTAGAAGAAATAATGTTTAAAAACATTGGTAATATAAGTGATTCTATCAAGGCCCCTAAAGCGGTTACTGCCAGGATAACTATTGACATAAGCGTGTGTGAAACCAATCTTAATTTTACTTCATTTCTACTAATTTTTTTTGAATTCCCTCCTCTTAACAGGAATAAAGATAACCTGATCCCACTAACACTTAATACAATTATACATGGTAAAATGATTAACGTTTGCGGGATTACAGAAGAAATTAGTATAAGCCATCCTCTTAAATCAGTAAAAACGTCCAGCATGAACCCAACTGTAAACCCAATAGTAAAACCTTTGAATCCAATTAATCCTGCTATTAACGGTATACCAACAATAGTAACTCCTAAAAACCATAAAGTTAGAATAAGCTTGAGGTAATTTAAAAAGATTTGTCTGAATAGTTCCCCTTGAGATATTGCTGCATCTTTTGACTCTAAAAATCCATTAATATATGTATATAATTCACCCTTTTGTGAGCTGTTAAGTGTATTAACCGTAAAAGTACCTGCTGCTATTCCTACTATGAATGCAATCAATAGGAGGATAAGAATTGATGTGTTCTCCTGAATATATTTTACCAAGAGCCTTCCAAGTCTTTCCTTCAATGCTTACACCGCCTATTTCCATAAAGCCATCTATTATTTAATTATTATTCATTAGGTAAACTAAAAATTCCAACAATTTAGAGCTTATCCGCAAATAATTGTACTACTCATTGACTGCTGATTTCCCAAAATACTGCGTTGTCGTCAGTTGCAATAAANNGAAAAATCATCTAGCCACTTAGCAGCACCCTTATTTACAGATAAGCTCTTATTCAATTACTATACTTCCGTAAATTCCGCCGCCGCCTGCTTCAATTCCAAGCTTGCCCTCCCGGGCTTTTATTATATTTTCTGCAATTTCATTTTTAACAACTGCTTCCAAGTCATCTTTTCCGACATAATGCAGTATGTTCATTTCACTTCCAAAATGCACGATAAGTTTTTCAACGGTTTTTGCTCCTAACCCAGGTATATATTCAAGTGGTATTTGATTTATATATGGAGGCCTATGATCAGGATGAACCGTCTCTTTTTTATCCTTAATTATTTCTATCCTATCTAAAACACCTACCACAACATCTCTGCTATCACATTTTTCGCATTTGGTAACCGGCATTTCACCAGGAACTTTCTCGTTACATTTCTCGCAAAAGGTTCTGTGATATTTCCCCAGCATCGGATTTAAGCCATAGTTGGCCTTAACCCTTCTGCCGTCTTCTCTTTTCAGTGCTTTAATTAATTCATTGTAATTGGGATTTTCCATGGTTATCAGGTTATATTCACGTGCAATTTTCGGTAATGAGTGTGCATCAGAGTTGCTTAAAAAAGTTTTATTTTCAAGCTCAGATATCTTGTCCGCCATATCCGTATCGGCGCTAAGTCCAAGTTCCACAGCTAAAATCCTGTCAAACCCGTCACCAAATAGCTTTGACAGCCTATCAGTGCAATTACCATAATAGCTTTTATGCGGTGTAAATGCATGAGCCGGTATAAGTATGCCTCCACAATCCTCGACTACCTTTTGCAGCTCCTTTACCGGCATATGTGCTTTCTGCGAACTGAGATTTATGTTCTTAATATATTTTCTCATAATATTTGAAAAGTTTCTTATAGTATCAAGTGAAGGGAAATAGTTAATTGTGTGTCCGCTGCAAGAACCATTATCTCCGGTCTCGCCAGTCTCTATTTCTGCACCTGGAATTATACATAACCTCTCCTTGTATAGAATTCCTCCTTCGTTCAGCTTCATGGCCAAACCTTTATCTATAAGCGCCTGCATATCATCTATTACACCGGGTGAAGCACAATCGATTATTCCAACTATGTCAATGCCCTTTTTAAATACACACTCTTCAGCAATATTTTCAAATGTTAGATTATTAGCTGATGCATATTTTACCCTATTCCCTTTGCTTGTCCTTCCGATATGAACATGCAAGTCAACAAAGTAGTCTTTCATGGTAAACCTCTCACGTATTTCTCGGCGATGAATGCGCCGATAATTGTTTTTGCATCATTAATATTTCCCTGATAAATAAGTTTTATTAGGTCACTTATCTTTACTTTTTCGATTTCTAGAAACTCATCATTGTCAGGTTTTGACTCTCCACCTGTTAAACCGGTTGCAACATATATATGAATTACTTCATCACTGAAGCCGGGGGATGTGTCAATGCTAATTATGTGTTCAATCTTTCCGGCACGGTAACCGGTCTCTTCTTCAAGTTCCCTTCTGGCACACTCTGCCGGCTCTTCTCCTTCATCCAACTTGCCTGCAGGCATTTCCAAACAAACCTTCTCAACAGGTTTTCTGAATTGTCTTACCATTATTACATATCCATCATCAGTAATAGGTACTACCATCGCTGCGCCCGGATGTCTCACAACCTCTCTGGTTGTAAGCTTACCATTTGGCAGCTGCACTATTAATTTCTCAACATTTATAATTTTGCCCTTATATATTGTTTCACTGCTTACCGTAGATTCTTCAAGCTCCATTATCCTCCCACTCCTAAATAAAAAATCTTTTTAACTGTTAACTGTAAACTTTCAACCAGTTTTTTTATTTCGCCCCTGGCCATCTTATCACATCTATTATTAAATTCATTGTCTGAATGGCCCTTTACTTTAATCCAGTTTATCTTGTGCTTTTTTGAATGCTTATATAGTATTTCCCATAATTCACGGTTTTTTACCGGTTCCTTCTCCTTGGTCATCCAACCATTTTCCTTCCAGTTATATATCCAGCCTTTATCAAATGCATTAATAACATATGCGCTGTCACTGTAAAGGTTAACCTCACACTCATGTTTCAGGCATTCCAGAGCTTTTATCACTGCCATCAATTCCATTCTATTATTGGTGGTTTCTTTTTCTGAGCCGGAGATCTCTTTTTCATGCTCATTGTATATAAGTATCGCTCCCCAGCCTCCAGGACCAGGATTTCCGGAGCAAGCCCCATCTGTGTATATTGTCACTTTTTGCATTTCTAATCTCCTATCTCTTCACTCATTTCTTCAGCTTTCTCGAAGCATTCACCTATTGCTTTCATAACAGTACCTCTGAAGCCTCTTTTCTCAAGCTGGTATATCGCCTCGATGGTCGTTCCGGCCGGAGAACATACCATATCCTTTAACTGTCCCGGGTGCTTGCCGGTTTCAAGAACAAGCTTTGCAGACCCCAGTACTGTTTGTGCTGCCAGATTATACGCTGTTTCCCTTGTCAGTCCCATCCTTACCGCAGCATCTGCCATTGCTTCGATGAAAACGAAAACATATGCCGGACCGCTCCCTGAGAGGGCTGTAACAGCGTTAAAGTATTTTTCATCTATTTCAATTACCTTCCCTATACTGTTGAATATCTGATTTATATATTCCTTTTCTTTTTCCTTAATTGATTTTTCACAGCATATAGCTGTCATACCTTCTTTGACAAATGCAGGTGTATTTGGCATAACCCGGACTATCCTGAAGCCTTTTGCCGATTTTTTTATTGTTTTCATGGTTATGCCGGCAGCTATTGAAATAAGAATCTTACTATCCTGGAAGTCTAATTCTTTTAAAACTGATGGTACCATATCGGGTTTTACAGCCAGTACTATGTAATCTACATTAGTGCAAAGTTCTTTAATGCTTTTGCTTTTAGAAACTCCTAACTTCTGAATAACCTTTTTTTCTTTTTCCTTGTCCTTGTCTATTATAAAGATGTTTTTGGAATCAATACTTCCCGATTCTACAAGCCCATTCACTATTGCAGTGCCCATGTTGCCACAGCCGATAAAGCCGATTTTTGTGTTCATATCTTTCCTCCGCTTCCTTTAAATGCAGTTTTTTTTATTATATATTTGTTGCTACTATGTAGCAACAAATATATAATCATTTTATACTATTAGAATTTTAATTACTATAAAAAAACTCACGAGCAAAAGCCGTGAGTTTTAAAACAAAAAAGCTTATTTGAAAAATTCTTGTTTGATATAGTTCATTACCTCGTGAGAAATATGACTTAATTCCATCATATGATCCCAGACAACCAGTCCAAAATCAGTTACGGGATTTATCATAATATTTCGATTTAACTTTGATGCTTCATCCGGGCCATCGACGACCATTCTCATAGGAACAAGTGAATTTTCGTTTATATCTACATATACCTCGCATGCGGTACTTAACCACGAATTTCCTCCAATTTTTAGTTTGTGTTCCTTTGTTCCTATTATTTCTGCACGCGTTTCTACTACTGTATTGTCCTCAATGATGCAATTTTTTAGTGTACAAAAATCACCAATCCGTACGTTTTTGCCGATAATGCAGTTTTTGATTCTGCATCCCTCCTGAATCTCTACGTTGTCATCTACGTAGCAGTTAAACATTTTTGTCTCATGACCTATATAGACGTTATTACCAGTAACCAAGTTGTGAACCGTGGACCTAAGCCCATAAAAAACATTATATCCTGTCAGAACAGTTCCGTGACAAACCGCTTTGTGTCCGAAATTGTTTACTGGTCCCAGTATAATTCCGCCCTTAAAGTCAGTATCAGTGAATTTTGAAAAACGTTTTATAACTGCTTTAGCCATATCAGAGCTTATTCCAATGACTTCAGTTAACCAGTTAAAAAAGTCACCTATTGCATGTGCATGCACTCCTACGTCCTCTTGAATAGTACAACCGGGACCGAATAACGTTATTAAGCCTGGATCCTTGCGGATCTTCGCACCTGGAAGAATAAAAATTGTACTTCCAAGCACAGCTGATTCGTTAACAGGGTGAGTGATCCATTCCTTAGGCTGATGGTAATCAAGTTTCATTTACAACATCTCTCCTTTTCTTAAATCCTTTTATTATTTCAAGTCTCTATAATTGAGAAACCTAAAATTCTGTAACGTCCGTAGCAAAAACTCTTACTACAAAATACAATAATTAAAATAATTTGAATCAGTTGGTGAAATTTTTGTTATCCCAGTAAAGACAACAACTAGTGCATGCGCTATTATAACTATTAAATATATTATAATTTTATAATTTATTTATTAACCCTTTATTAAGTCCCAATAAAAAGAAGGTAAATTCTACATTTTTATAGAATTTACCCCTTTATCAGTTAGAGCTTATCCGTGAATAAGGGTGCTGCTAAGTGGCTAGATGATTTTTCAAAATACAAGGCGGAGGAAAGCGCAATAATTGCTTCTTTATTGCAACTGACGACAACGAAGTATTTTGAAAAATCAGCAGTCAATGAGTAGTACAATTATTTGCGGATAAGCTCTTCTTATTCACAATGTGAAAAATACTGTTTCTTAAGCTCCTCTACCACTTCCGGAGAAATATGTGCAAGCTCCATATTGTGCTCCCATACGTGTTCGCCGAAGTCAGTTACTGGGTTCAGATTTACAGTATCAATTTGTTCAACTTCTTCAGGCGTTACTACTACTTTCCTAACCCCTACATAAGAATGCGGTTTTAAATCTGTATATACCTCACAAGCCCTGCAAAGCTTAGTATGACTACCAATTGTTATTCTCTTTTCATGGCTTCCGTATATCCTTGCTCCGGCCTCAATTACAACATTATCCTCTATTACAGCATTTTTAATTACGCAGTTATCACCTATTCTTACATTATTACCAATTATGCTGTTCTTTATCTTGGCACATTCCTGGAATTCTATATTGCTTCCCAAATCGCTATTAATAACTTTTGATTCATGACCTATATACACATGATGTCCTGTTTTTATATTATGTACCGTAGACCTTACTCCAAAGAATACATCATATTCGGTTACTACATGTCCATGTACTACCGCGTAGTGTCCAAGATTATTTGCAGGACCTAAAAATATGCCGCCTGTCTCACCGCCGTGGGCATGAAGCAATGCCCCCTCCTGCAGCGTACAGCCAGGACCTATGAAAATCTTTTCTCCAGGATCTTTTCTTATAATACTTCCTGGAAGAAGTACTATTGAACCGTCTAAAATCTGTGGTTGATCTGTCGGACAGTTAAACCATTTTTTTATTTCATACATTCCATCTCTCACGTACATGTTGTTCCTCCTTAATTATTATCTAGAAATATTTTAAAATTGCTATTGCGAATACCTATAATAAATCTTAATTGCACTTAAAACAACAAGCTAACAAAATTTTCTCATTCTATTATTACAATGATATTAAATCATTATAAATATAAAGTTAAATTCTAGTTACATATTCTTCCTTTAATCCAGATTAGGCTCCCCTTCTATCTTCCCCTCACTTCGAAGGGAAGGAAAAGAACAGCTTCGAAGGAATACTTTTGCTCTCCCTTGATGTGAGGGAGAGATAGAGATGGAGCTTATAATGCAGTAATTTTGTAATATAATTCAGCTAAAAAATATAATATAGTACTAACCCGTAGAATCTCCTATATTTTGCTTGATTAAGGCAACTGCCTTAACAGAATGTATAAACATGCTTTTTAAAATAGTTATAAGGAGGGTCGTATATGATCAAGGTAAAGTCCTTTATGGTCTTCAATAACTTGCAGGAATTCGATCAAGATGTTGAAAAATTCTTATCAGAAAATAATATTTTAGAAGGTGATATCATTTCAGTTATTCCTCTATACGGTCAAAATATGCTTGGATACCAGCCTGTAGCCGGAATAGTATTATTTTACAAAACTAAGGAATAAAGTTAAATCTCGATTGAATACTATCAATCGAGATTTTTTTAATCTAAATAATCTTTAAGCTTTTTGCTCCTGCTTGGATGTCTAAGTTTTCTTAAAGCTTTTGCTTCAATCTGTCTTATTCTTTCTCTAGTTACATTAAACTCTTTACCAACTTCTTCTAGCGTCCTTGCTCTGCCGTCATCCAGCCCAAATCTTAATCTCAATACCTTCTCTTCCCTTGGCGTAAGGGTATCCAATACATCTATGAGCTGCTCCTTTAATAATGTAAATGCAGCTGCCTCTGATGGGGCTGGAGCATCATCATCCGGAATAAAATCTCCAAGATGACTGTCTTCTTCTTCACCAATAGGTGTCTCTAGTGATACCGGTTCCTGGGCTATCTTCATAATTTCTCTTACTTTTTCTACTGTGAGGCTCATTTCTTTAGCTACTTCTTCAGGCAGTGGTTCCCTTCCCAATTCCTGAAGAAGCTGCCTTGAAACCCTTATCAGCTTATTAATTGTTTCTACCATATGAACAGGAATTCTTATGGTTCTAGCCTGATCAGCTATCGCCCTTGTTATAGCCTGCCTGATCCACCATGTAGCATA
>DHFP01000232.1 GCA_002402315.1 Clostridiales bacterium UBA4821 | reverse complement strand
CATCTGAGCCGTGGAGCATGCAGAGATCATATCCACTCCCAGTTCTTTTGCTCTTTTGAAAATTTTATCGGTAAGTTTTTTATCCATGTAATTACTCCCTTTTTTATTGTGAAACTCCAAGAAAAGCGAATATTTTCAGGACAACGCGTCAACGCAAAATTTTGGAAGATATCCTGCTACATAAGGATATTCTGCAAATCTATCAATCTGGAGAATAAGAATACCGGACCCCATTCTTTTATGAGTTTTCCCGCAGCCAACCTTCTAGTTTATCAAAGTTAAAGTCAACTTTCCCTTTCTCAAAATAACTCAAGTAGCGTTTCTTTGTACCGTTAGTTTTATCTTTATTACTTAAGACAGCTTGAATGTTTGCGCTTTTTCGAATGCCCTTTTTAAGGAAATATTTAAATTCAAAATCTGCGAGGGGGAGAGAGTAACCTATGAATATTACATTGGATGCTTCTTGTAATTCAATGAAAGCATTCTGCCAAATATTTTTAATGTGAAGATTAGTAAATTCTTTAAGGAATGTTGGTGTTATTATCAGTGGTTCTAACATAAGATTTGGTATGCCTGATGATGTTTTACAAAAGGTACACTCCTTATTTTGAATACCAATATTGTCTTTATCATCAACATATAGTCGGCCACAACTACTGCAATATAACCAATTAAGTGACCCGTGTAATTTTAATAGCTTAATATTAAATTTTCCTGCCGTTTTTAAATTAGTATGAGAGATTCCACCTTCATGGAAAAAATGTGTATATGTACAGTAGTCTATTCCCATGTCTGATCTTTGCTTGTTATTAAATGCCTGATTCATAAATATTTCGAATAGCGTGTCCCAATTTGAAGAAATGATCGAGATAGAATCACTTTTCTGTCCATGTGATCGTCTCATTTGAATAATTTTTTTACAAAAGGATATATAAGTATTTTTTACATTTTCAGGGACTGATTTCATTCTTTTACTAATAATAAAAAGTATTAAATAGACAAGTTGCCCTCTAATCTCATATAATTTCTGCCATGTATAATCCTTAAAGCGTTCCTTACCAATGACACCACGATCAAGGATTGTAAAAATGTCTTCTAATATAATATTCTTTTGTTTACCGAATAATTCGATAATAAAATTTTTTAATGCATTCTGTGCAATTAAAACTGCACTCTCAGTATAATCATCTGGTTTGTAATTTAGAATTTCTTTTAAAAGATGGCCTTGGAGGGGTATACTGGCAGGGTATGAAAAACCTGCTCCAAGTATAAAAACAGTTTTATTATTCACATTCGACAACCTCTGCCCATAAATTTAAATAATTTATTTCATCTTCAGAAAAAAATTTTATGTATTTTTTGTACGAGTTATTTAAATCCTTAATAAGAGTTTCTTTTTTTTCTTTTTTAATTCTCTTTATTTCTGCATTCTTAATTTCAAGATAGTGAAACAGACATAATTCCTTACTCTCTCTCTCTGGATAGTAAATTTGCCTTACCCTTCCACTGCTATATCTTATTGTCTTAGGTTCTGGCTTACTTCTAATAAAATCATTAAAATCAACCACCTTAGAATTAACTACTTTCTTGCACACCTTGCAGTTACATATTTCATCATGGAATTTTTCTATCGTATCTATTTTTAGTGATTTCAATAATGAAAGCATCCGTGCTGCAGGAATTCGTTTTCTTAATTCGGGAAGATAATATTTTGATAAAGGTATTCCACCTCCAACAGGAACAACATCTCTTGTCTCTCCATATTCTAATCCATGAACAATTCCATATAAGCCATCATTCAGTAATAGCTCAGAAAAATATCCACCATATAAAGAAATTATGCGTTTGGTAGGATTTTTTTTCTTGTATTTATTTATTAAATTTCTAATACTTTTCAACTCATCTTTACTGCTATCTGTTTCATCCAATCCATCAATCCAATATAGCAGTCCGTCAGCTATAGAATACTTATTAATGAGATCATCGATTTTCGATGCATTGAGAAGCAAGCGTTTATCTATCACCACTTGCGCATAAACATCTTTGTTATTAAATTTTTTCTTTAGAGTAAGAGCAATTTCTAACAACTCCGTATTAAGATCTAACCATGAATCTATACTACTTTGTTTTAAATAAAAATATGGTGCAATCAAAAAGGAAGGCTCCCGTCTTAAAGTTGGATTGTACTCAATGTATTCACGATATTCTTCATCAATATTCCTCATGATATGTTGATCTTGAAAAAGTAAAACATTTTGT
Organism: Clostridiales bacterium UBA4821; assembly: GCA_002402315.1. Classification (GTDB taxonomy): domain Bacteria; phylum Bacillota; class Clostridia; order Acetivibrionales; family UBA4821; genus UBA4821. The sequence goes on along the minus strand of DHFP01000232.1, from coordinate 3,027 downwards.
ACAAATGATTTTTTGTTTTTTGTAGTAAAATCCGTATTTTTTATTGGCCGATTTTTATTTGAAATAATGTTAATGGGTTCTCCATAAGCTTCTATCAGTTTTTTTATAGATGATTTAATCTCGCCTTTTGCACTTGTAATTTTATCGAGTTCGTGCTGGAAAGAATGGGTCATTGGATCAACAAAAAACTTTTTATTTACATCCTTATGCATGAATGCTGAAATCGCCTTTGGTATATGTGCAAGAATTGTCCCATTAATTGCAATACCGTCATATGTATGTTGGTACTCGCGCATGTATTTCTGTTCTGCAGCTGTTCCGTATCTTACAAAATGATTCTTATGCATAATTATTGAGCCCCTCCTTTAGATAATCTATCTATCAGGGATTTTCGATACAAAGTCCATTGCGTAAGGGATTTACTCGGTTTAATTGCTTCAATTAACTCATCTTCATATATGTCATATAGCCACAATCCAATCCCATATTTTGTTAATAAATCTTCTAATTGTTTAGATATTTTCTTATGGGGCATGCATAAATATGCATAGTCAGCAGCAATAAGATGGCCTTGTATTTGTGTAACCGCTTTTCTCCAATCTCTTATTTTAAATTCAATTGTGATTAATGATTTTTGATCAAATAAAACCATATCAATGCTGCGATTTATTAAACCGACCTCTTCAAAGATATGATATCTATCCTCAAACTTGGGCCTTACTTTATTTATAAGATCACTTTCTAAGATGTCCATTTTGTACCTAGAACTTTCTCGCGAACTAATGATTCTTTCGCCATATCAGGATATTTAGTATAAACATATTTAAGTATATTATTTAGAGAGTATTCATTAAAGCTTTTTTTAAGTTGGGTTAATGCTTGAATTTGCTCTTCACTTATAAAGTTCAACAGTTTATCCAGAACATATTTTTCACCTGTTTCAGTTAGGCAGTAAATTGGCTCGCCATTTGGTATGGCTTCTTCTTCCAAGTCAATATTTAACTCTGCTAAATCTTCTATTGCAATGTCCAAATCGCTTATATCAGCAAAGGCTTCCTCCGTGACCTTAGAATAACTGGCATCCACCATTTTAATATTTACAAAAAAATCCATTAATTCAAAAACCTTTTTTGAAAAAGGTCCATAGTTGTGAGCATTAAACTCAAAATCAGAAGATTTTTTCTTTTCTAACTGCTTATCAAATCCATACTTTTTTAAAAGTTCCATTTCAAAAACAAAAACCATTTTCTGTAATCTTGTTCGTCCTTTTACTTTCGCACAATTGTCCACATATAATAAAAGCAGTAAGATGTCGCCCCTCTTTAATTTAATGCTCTTTGACATCTCAAACCTCCTAACAATGATTGTCTTGCGTATACTCGTTGAGAAGATAGTGATTATTTATTTTAAACTATAAGGAACTCGTTCTTGTATGTCAATGAAATATTGACCATAAAATGTGAAGTGTCGCTGTTTGTCGTCGGCCATGAATAGTGTTTATTACAGTTCGAATTTCTTCCTTATCGTTGTGGTTAGTCTACCATCTCAAATTTTCCTGATACAACTGTAGAATGCACATGAATTTGGTTATTGAAAACGGTTAAATTGGCTTTGTAACCTGGGGCGATATATCCATAACGACTAGACAGCCCTAAGAAGTCGGCCTTATAAGTTGAAGCCATTCGGAGTGCTTCGTCAGTGGGAATACCTACTTTTTGTATACAATTTCTGATAGCACTTGCCATATCTAAAGACGAACCGGCCAGCACACCATCACCTGTAATGAGCCTACCACCTTCAACTCTAATATCATATGGCCCTAGTTTAAATCCAGCAGGTGGCATTTGTCCAACAGGTGGCATTGCATCAGTAACCAAAAACAATTTACCTTTGCCTTTTGCAGTCTTTGCATTTACGGCAAGTTTAACACCTTCAAAATCAACATGGATTCCATCTACTATTATGCCTGCCCAAGAATTTTCGTGGTTTAAGGCCGCACCTAATACTCCAATTTCTCTACCACTCGATACAAGACTCATAGCGTTAAACAGATGTGTAACACAAGATGCCCCATTATTTAGTGCATCGTAAGTCTGACTATGTTTAGCTTCAGAATGACCAACTGAGACTTTTATTCCCTTATTGGAAAGGTCGGAGATAACATCTAACGGTACAATTTCTGGGGCAAGAGTTAATAAAGTAACACCGTCACGGACCGAAGTGATGACTGACAAATCGTCTTTGGAAACTAATCGAATATATTTTTTATCATGAACACCAGCCTTATTAGGTGAAATAAAAGGACCTTCAAAGTGAATACCTAATACACCAGGCAATTTAGCACGCATATAATCTTGCACAGCTTGTGCGGCCTTTTGCATCCCCTGAATTGAACCAGTAATAAATGTGGGCAGCAAGTCAGTAGTCCCATAGCGCCTGTGGCCATTAACTATAGTTTTTATTCCTTCAATGTCTGGATGATCGTTAAAGAGAACACCACCGCCACCGTTTACTTGCACATCAATAAATCCCGGCGAAACAGATAGGCCCTTTAAATCTATATGCTCAATCGCTGGCAAGTTATTCACCTCAACTATAGATTGTATGACATCGCCATCTATTATTATGGCCTTATTGTATTCAATTTGCTTTCCAGTGTAGATATCGCAATTTACCAATGCGTACATATGACTCGCTCCTTTTTATGTTTCATCAAATTTCAGTCGTGTTTGAATTTCACGACAAGGTGTGCCAAAGCATATCATATTACTCTGCAATGACTTTGTAACCACTGATCCTGCACCAACAACACAACCATTGCCAATGCTTACGCCATCCGAAACAAAACACATACCGCCAATCCACGCACCAAAACCAATTTTTATACCTTGTGTAGTTTCTCCTTGAAACCGTATTGGGGCGTCACTTGTAAGAATGTGATCTTGGGCTGAAATGTAACAATGGCCAGCAACAACAACATTATCATCTATAGTTATTCCGCCGTTATCCCCGGTCGTGATAAATTGA
>DHFP01000082.1 GCA_002402315.1 Clostridiales bacterium UBA4821 | reverse complement strand
AAAAGATTTGAAGCCACAGCAGCTGTTAAAAAAGGGGTATTTGAAACAGCCAGTGGAGCTCCATTAGAAATTGAGATAGGAAGTAGGTTTTCTACAATCTCAGAAACAGAATCATTAAACTATATAGTTATAGCCCCTTATCTATTAAATGATGTACTAGTTGCAGGAAGTTATCAACTTAGTTGCGAAACAATTGGAACCATCGGAAACGCTTACGTAGGAAATTTAATGCCGATAAGTTATATTAATGGGTTGAGTTCAGCCGTAATGACAGATTTAATTGTTCCTGCAAGAGATGTAGAAACAGATGATGATTTAAGAGCAAGATATTTCTTAGCACTGAATGATAAACCATTTGGTGGTAACCTTGCACAGTATGATGAAGTTTTAAAAAATATAGAGGGTGTAGGAGAGGTTCAAATATATCCGGTTTGGGATGGTGGTGGGACGGTTAAATGCAGTGTAATTGATGCTTCATTTGATACAATAACTACCGACTTTATAAATGTAATTCAGGAGCAATTAGACCCAAGTCCTCAAGGAACTGGATTAGGATTAGCTCCAATCGGGCATATAGTAACCATTACAACTCCATCTGAATTAACTATCAATATTGCAACTAACCTGACTTTAATGGCGGGATATACAAAAGCTCAAGTTGAAACTCAAATAACAGAAGCCCTTGAAGCCTATCTACTTAGTTTAAGAAAAGAGTGGGGAATAGGAGATGACTTTAACCAATATGTACTTGGTGTATACATCTCAAGAATCAATGCGGCTATATTAAATGTTCAAGGAGTTTCAAATGTAACCGGAACAACTATAAATAGTATGGCAATGGATTTAATGCTGGAGCAAACAGCGGCAAACCAAGAATTGCCGAAACTCGGGGTGGTGACGTTAAATGTCTAATACAAATTTAGCTAAGTACTATCCGACAATTTACAAAGGAGTATTGGAAACAGATAACTTGGTTTCCACAGAAAATCAACTATTTGATGAGGTTGATAATTTAACTACCGAAGCTGAAGCTAATCAATTTGTGTTGACTTCAAATTCAAGAGGATTAACTATTTATGAGAATATGTTAAATATAATAGCAAATCCTGCAACGGATAGTATACAATTTAGGAGAGAGAGAATTATAAATAGACTTTCCACAGCTCCTCCTTTTACTATAAGGGAGCTTAGAAATAAGTTAGACCAATTATTAGGGGAAGATAATTATATTATTGATTTAGTACATCAAGAATATAAGTTTAACTTAACCACTTATATTGGAGTTTATGGGAAGTTAGATGAAATGCTTAGAACCTTATTTGTAATGATTCCTGTCAATTTAGAAAAGCATATTCTAAATTTGATTATTCAGGATAAAGAAACACCATTATATAGAGGTTCGGCCTTGGACTTATCAGTGGAGTATACACTTAGTGCAGATTTCNNGTCAGGTAGTAGATATGGCAAAGGATTATTTATTGAGTAGCGATATTGTAACCACCTCTACCTTAGAAGGAGATGTAAAATCAGGCTCTGTGGTAGATGCAGGAACAGTATACGAAATTAGTTAAAGGAGGAAAAAATTATGGCAAGTTTTCAAAGTACCGTAATTACAGAACGTGGACATCAGTTGATGGCTAAAATAGCTACGGGAAGTACTAAAATGAGTTTCAGTAAAATCAGAACTTCAGATTCAACACCCTCAGATGCATCATTACCAACCCTAACTGCTTTAAGTTCAATTAAGCAAACGGTTGATATTAGCGGGGTATCCGTTATCAATGACTCAACCGTAAAGGTAAGTGGTGCAATATCAAATGCAGCTTTAGGAACAGGTTATTATGTAAGAGTAATTGGACTTTATGCAATAGACCCTGACCTTGGTGAAATTCTTTATTCTGTAACAAAAGCAATTGAGGCGGATTGGATGCCACCAAACAACGGAATTAGTTCTTCAAGTTTGATGATTAACCTATTAACCGTAACCTCAAATGCCTCAAATGTAACCCTTGATATTGACCCCGGAGCAGTAGCTACTATTAACAATATCAATCAATTAACTACTGAAATTAACAATGTTAAAGGTTTTGTTGGATACTCGGAAAAAGGAATTCTTGGAGTTGAATGGGATGTCGTTAATCAGGTTGTTACAAGACTTGGAGACGCTATGGGTAAGAGCCCTGGAGCAGACTTCGACATCTATAATATGTATGGTAACCGAAAGAAGTGTATTGTAGCGGATGATGGAGTAAGATTAGCTTATCTTGGTGAAACCGGCTATACGGAATCAGGAACCTTGAGTACTGCACTAACTGTTGGAGGAGTTGAATATCCTTCAGGAACAAGAGTTCAGGTAATGGTAGAGCAACCAGCGTTTTGGTATAAGGCTGTACCAATTGACTTTAAAAAGATTCCAGAACGTAAAGGATTTAGTGTTCAGAAGATAAGATATTATATTTCAGAAACAGCTCGATTTGGATTTAAGTTACATCCAGCTTTCTACACAAGAGAAGCAAGTAGAAAACCTGTTAACCTCATTTACCTATCAGCTTATGAAGGGTCTGCTTGGGATACTTCAGGAAGTGTTTACCTATTAAATGATGAAGCAATTGTAGATTTTACAGCCACTACTGGAGATAAGCTTTCATCTATAGCCAATGCGAAACCTATTAGTGGACTTACAAATGATTTTACAAGAGCTAAAGCAAGAATTATTGCTAAGAATAGAGGAACAGGTTGGCAGTTAGAAGATATCTTCTCCAATTCAGCTTCCCAACTATTATTTGCAATAGAATATGGTTCATTCGATACTCAGACTAAAATTGGAATGGGTGTTGTTAGTAAGACCGATGATGGAGCATCTAATATGGCTGAGCCTACGGGAGCAACCTTTGCAATTGGTAATGGTTCAGGTATGGCTGTTGGAACAAATGGATTGGTATCTGTAATATATAGAGGTCAAGAAAACTTCTGGGGTAATATTTGGAAGTGGGAAGATGGCTTAAATGTATATGCTGATGGAGTAAATAATCAAGCTTATATAGCTTATAGTGGATTTGCAGATAGCGTTATTACAGACCCTTACTTCGATGTTGGTTTTGAACTTGCAAATACAACTGGCTATATTAGCGCAATTGGTTGGTCAGAGATTTGTGACTTTGCTTTCCTTGCAACTGAAACATTGGGGGCAAGTAATAAGCCAATAGAAGATTATTTCTATCAAAATGCAGCAAGTGCGGGCCATAAGGTTTCGGGTGTCGGCGGTAATTGGACTTATGGTGCTAATGCGGGCGGNNTTGGTATGTTGGTACTCCTGCGGGCGGTTTCCTTCGGACTGTGAATTATGCTCTTTCTTTTCGTAATCGTAATCGTGGCGGGCGCGTTCTGTTTGTGCCACCTGCAGCATAAGAAGATAGAAGTCAAAAGATAAATATGAATAACTAAATATATGGGCAATGAAAAGTGGTTTCGAATGTCGGCAGTAATTGGAATAATGGTACTAATGCAGGCAGTTTCAATCGGAATGTGAATAATACTCCTTCTAATCGTAATCGTAATCATGGCAGGCACGTTCTATTTGTGCAAATAGATAGAATGATATTACTAAAAACGTGTTCACTCATTGCCCTACCTCTTGGTAAAACATAAAAATACGCAGGAATCTGTGCTGGTAGCTTAACTGTCGAACGCTCGGATAAGATGCACAAACAAGGTGAGACATAATTGAAACGAATTGGATATTTATATGAAAAAATTTATGATATGGATAACTTAAAACTCGCTCATAAGAATGCGAGGAAAGGTAAAGGATGGTACAAGGAAGTATGTATGGTGGATAATGATAATGAATATTATCTAAGTATTTTACAAGAGCAATTAATTAATCAATCTTATAATACTTCGGATTATATCATCTTTGAAAAACAAGAAGGTAAGAAAGTTAGAGAAATATATAAATTACCTTATTTTCCAGATAGAATATGTCAATGGGCTTTGCTACAAGTAATTGAGCCAATCCTAATGAAGCAATTGGTAAGAGATACTTATTCAGCAATCCCTGGCAGAGGAATTCACTTAGCTTTGGATAGAGTTAAAACAGCTATTAAGAATGATAGAGAAGGAATAATGTATTGTTTAAAGCTTGATGTAAAGAAGTATTATCCAAACATCAATCATTCAATACTAAAATCTATCTATCGTAAAATCTTTAAAGATAACAAATTGCTTTGGTTAATTGATGAGATTATTGATAGTACTCCCGGAAATAAGGGAATACCGATAGGCAATTATATGTCTCAATGGTCAGGTAATTTATATCTAAGTCCTTTCGACCATTGGATAAAAGAAGTTAAGGGAGTTAAGTATTACTACAGATATATGGATGATATAGTAATCCTACACAGCTCAAAAGAGTTTTTACACAATCTTAAAAATGAGATTGAAGAATTCCTCTTAGGAGAACTTGATTTAGAATTAAAGGATAATTGGCAAGTGTTTCCAACAGCTATAAGAGGCATTGATTTTTTAGGGTATAGAATATTTCCTGACTTTGTATTATTAAGGAAGTCCACGGCTAAGAAATTAAAATCAAGGGTTCGAGATATAAACAAATATTTAAAAACTCATGATTTGATGACCTATAATCAATGGTGTTCATTGAACTCTTATAATGGCTGGCTGTTATATTGTAATAGTTATCGGCTTCAACAAAAGTATATAATACCATTAAAGAATGAAATGTTAAAATTTTATGAGGAGGTAATCTTATATGAAAGTTCGCGGAACGCAAGAAGTGGTTAAGCCTTTAGAGCAAGACCAGTACAAAGTCTATATTAGAACTAATATAGTTCGTATTGATGAGGAAGATACTGAAGACACTCTTGGATTTCATGGTTGGGAATATGATGAAATAGAAATGACTATTCCTGAATATCAAACTATGGTCAAGGGAGATGTAGAGAAGTTAAAAGAAGAAGACTTAAACAATAAAGTGGCATTAACGGAAATATTCGAAATGCTAATAGTTTAGTAAAGGAGGTATAGTGAATGCCAAGGATATATGCGGAATTAATTGTAGCGGGAAGAAAAACATTTACACAGGTTCCTGAACAAGTTAAGGCAGATGTAAAACTTGTTTTAAAAGAATATGTAGTAGATGGAAGACTAACTCCTGAGCAATATCAAGACTTAGTTGGTGAGCCTTATGTTGGCTAAAATAAAACTAATATTCACAATATTGAGAGGAGGTATTGATATGGTAGTTGTATATGTAGCTCTTATTGTAGCAGGTAGAAAAACTTATACTCAAGTTCCTGCTATTCTAAAAGAAGCTGTAAAGGCTGAGCTAATAGCTCTTGACCTTGAAGAATTGACAGTGGAAGCGTAACCAAGTAGCAATATAGTAGGGTGGGTGGGTCGGCAAAGGAGTTGTCTATTATGAAATAAGATAACTGAATAAGGGAGGACAATGTATGGTAGAAGCGGAAATTATAGCTTTTCTTTCACCTATTGTTTCGGCATTAATAATTTGGTATATTCAGCACAGGCATATGGAGCATGATAAAAAGAGAGATGAATTGCTATTAGCAGAAAAAAGGCGACAAGAAGAAAGGGAGAAAGAAAAAGAAGCTGAAAGTAATGCAAGAGCGGAAGCTCGCAAACAAGAGAATTTATTAACAATGCGAATGATTAAAGCAGTTGGAAAATTATCTTATGCTAATTCAGTGGCAATTAAAGAAGGTAAAGTCAATGGGGTGATGGAAGAAGCCCTTGTCTATTATAGAGATGCCAGTGATGAAATGACTGAATTCCTGCAGGAACAAGCTGTAGAGCACTATGTAAAATAGGAGGTGATAAGGTGGCAAGATATAAGAAGAAAAAGAAAATTGAATTTTCAAAGAAAATCTTTATCGGAGTTTCCGTAGCTGCTATACTTGTAACTATATTTACTGGGATAATGATTTGGAAAACAAATGATTTATCTCCTCTTATGTACTTAATTCCAGCTG
>DHFP01000047.1 GCA_002402315.1 Clostridiales bacterium UBA4821 | reverse complement strand
CTTCACTTAAATTAAATGCACCCTTCGTATATTCCAATCTATTATCTACAGAAGCATCCTCCCCCGATAAATTCTCTAACTATAGAGTTTATTGGTATTTCTTCTGTACCTACAGATAAGAAGTAACTCAAGAAGTTTAGAAGCCTCTTTGCCTCTGAGTATTCAGGGCATGAGTTATCAATAGCACCTAATAAAGGTTCGGCAAAAGTCTTCAGTACACTAAGCTCATATATCATTGCTGAATTAAACATGATATCAGCCTGTTCTTGGAAGGGAAATATGTTATTTTCTTCCCCTCTTCTGACCGAAGGCCACATTTTTATTGTAGATCTTGCGTCATGATTTCTGAACTGATTATCTCTTACTATTCTTCTGATTATCCTTGTATCCGTTGTGGGTATTCTGTTATGGTCATCTATACTTAATGACGTTAAAGCGCTTACATAGATTTTAAATTTATTATCTTTATCAATTGCAGGTGTAAGCTTTTCATTTAATCCATGAATACCTTCTATTACCACAATTTGGTCCTTGTCTATCCTTAATTTGCTTCCTGCCTTTTCGCGTGAGCCTGTTGAAAAATTAAAGACCGGCACTTCTATTTCTTCTCCAATTAACAGCTGCTTCAAATGCTTGTTAAATAACTCAACATCAATAGCTTCCAACGCTTCAAAATCATAATCCCCTTTTTCATCGCGCGGCGTTTTTTCTCTGTCAAGGAAGTAATTGTCAAGCGATATCATTACAGGTCTAAGGCAATTAACCCTCAGCTGGATACTTAATCTCTGTGCAAAAGTTGTTTTACCGGAAGATGACGGTCCTGCAATCAACACCAATCTCTTGTTGGGATTGTCGGCAATCAGATCAGCGATTTGAGCAATTTTCTTTTCGTGCAGCGCCTCGGAAATCTTGACAAAGTCGCCAATCTGGCCTGAGTTTATAATATCATTTAACATTCCAACATTCTCAACGTGTAATATTGAATTCCATCTTTTAAATTCGTGAAATATATTAAACAGTTTTTTATTTTCTATAAAAGCTGGCAGAGAATTCGGGTCGGTTCTTTCGGGAAACCGTAAAACAAATCCCGGCGGGTAGTATTTGAGTTCAAACACCTTTAAATAGCCGGTATCAGGAACAAGATACCCGTAGTAACAGTCGGTAAAGTCCCCGCATTCATATAAAGTTATATGTGGTTTTTTTCGGTGTTCGACGAGATGAACCATATCAATACGGCACTCATCTTCGCAGAACTTTTTAGCTTCTTCAATTGTAATTACATTTCTTTTAAAATGCAGTTTCTTTTTAACAATTTCATGCATCTTATTTCCTATATTTTTTAACATTTCCTCAGTAAGCATTTCTTTATACTTAAATTCACAGTACAGCCCCTTGCTAAGAGAGTGGCAAATCACCGTCTTGCTTTCCAGGTATGTTTCAGATGCAGCCATGTTCAGGATAAAAGCAAGGCTCCTCCTGTAGATTCTCATTCCGTCTTCACTTGATAAATCTATAAAGTTAATATTGCATGGTTTATCGATTTCGTATGTCAATCCCTTGACTTCGTTGTTAACCATGGCTCCAACTATAGGAGAACTATAACCATCATGGTAGCTTTTGCTAAGTTCCAAGAGTGAAGTTCCTTCCTTTACTTCAACCTCACTCTGTCCTTCAATGAGTACCTTTATTGTATTGCTGATTGATTCAGTCATCTTCTACCCCTCTTTACCTTAAATTTATACTTCAATCTGTCCGCTCCTATATCGGGTAATGTACTCCATGCAGTACTCATCTTTGCCTGCCAGCGCTTCAGCTGCATGCATGAGCGACATCAGCTTTTTATCCAAAGGGTCAACAATAGCAGTATCCAGTCCCGCAAATATTGAAGCAACTAGAAATGATTGGTTTATTAGTTTTCTTAATGGCAAGCCGAATGATATATTACTAAGCCCGCATGTTATATGTGCATCGGAAACCTCTTTTCTAATTAATCTCATTGCCTCAAGGGTTAGCAAACCGTTCCTTGAGTCTGTCGAGATCGGTTTTACCATCGGGTCAAAGAAGATTTTTTCTGGTGTTACGCCCTTTTTTGCCATTTCTTCTGCCATTTTCAATGCTACCCTCAACCTTGCTTCAGGTTCCTCCGGCATTCCGTTGTCATCCATACAAAGTGCTACCACCGAGGCCTTATGTTCAACTGCTAATGGAAGTATTGATTCCCACCTTACTTTTTCAGCTGTTATTGAGTTTATTATTGGATTGCCGGTTTTTACCGCTTTTAATCCGGCTTCAATTGCCTTGGCATTTGGAGAATCAATACAAACCGAGATATTTTCTACTGACTGAACAACATTTATCAGCCATTTTATATTTTCTTCCTCATCATTAATAAATGTGCCGCAATTAACATCTAGATAATCTGCTCCATTCTCCACCTGCTTACTGGCAATTTCTTGTATTGCTGCTTCATCTTGATTCTGAACTGCTGTTTCAATTGATTTGATACTTGAGTTTATTTTTTCCCCAATTACTATCATCTAATGTTTCCTCCATTTTGTCATTAAACTAGGTACTATTACATTTTACTGTATTATAATCTTCTTTTCCAGTACTTATTATATAATGCTAAAAAACTACGCCATGGCGTAGTTATGTATTATATCAGAGCAAGCCTATAAGCCGGGTTCTGTATTTGACGGTCATCTATCTAGGATGCGCATTTCTGCACACCTCAAGCCACCTACCCGGGAAGACGGCGGGCCACCTTAACCTTCCTCTATACGGTGTTGCTCCAGGTGGGGTTTACATAGCCGATATGTCGCCATACCGCTGGTGAGCTCTTACCTCACCTTTCCACCATTGCTTTCTAGAGGTGAGATGCGAGAAGTGGGATGTAAGATTTTCGCTGTGCTTCGAAGCACTTCTTTAATTCTCACCTCTAACTTCTAACCTCTCACCTCTAGAAAGCTGTATATCTCTGTTGCACTTTCCTTGGAGTTGCCTCCACCGGGAGTTACCCGGCACCCTGCCCTATGGAGCCCGGACTTTCCTCACGTACGGCCTTTCGGCACTGTACGCGCGACCATCTGGCTTACTCATATTCATTTGTTTCAGATGATAATATTATCATACTCTTACGGATATGTCAAATGAAATCAAAGTTATGCTATTTGCTTACCACTAAACTTCGCATCAAATCCAATC
>DHFP01000110.1 GCA_002402315.1 Clostridiales bacterium UBA4821 | reverse complement strand
GTGAAAAAAGGACAAAAACATCAAAATCTTGTACGAGTTCTGCTGCTTCTTCCCTGGTTCCCAGTAAAAACACACGACCTTTTAAGCCTTTATCGATTATTATTTTCTCGCACTCAGGCCTTAAAGGGCCGTCTCCAATTATAACAAAAAAAATACTTCCTCCAAATGGACAATTATTTGAACTTTTTATCATTCTCTCAGCTATATTCAACAAAAAAAACAGTTCTTTCGGAAGTGACAGTCGGGCCACAGTCCCGATAACCAAATCCCCATCATAAATATTAAGTTCCCGCCGCAAGGCTCCTGCTTGATTACAGGGCTCTGGGAGGCCATTGTAAATAACTCTTAATTTATTCTTTGCCACTAATTTCAGTCTCAGGCCCTTCACAAGGTCATTTTGTGAAACACAAACAATTTTTGTGCTCATTGCCCCAGCCAGGCGCTCCAACCATATGTAAAAAAGTTGGGTTATACAATTCTGGTACTCGTTAATTCCCCATCCATGTGCAGTAAAAAATATTTTCGGCACTCTGGCTGCCCAAGCAGCTAAACGCCCCAGTATACCGGCCTTGGAGCTGTGGCAATGAACAATATCGAAGCGCTCCCTTCGGATCAGACAATAAAGCCGATAAATGACCAGAAGGTCGTAAAAAGGGGAAATGTTACGCTTAAATTCCGGGATTTCAACCAGCCGCACCTCGCGCGGAAGTTGCCGTAGCCAGCGTATCAATTCCCCACCCGGTGCGAAGGCCACTGTAAAGTCAAAATGATCGTATTCTAGTCCTGCCGCGATATTATAAACAACTTTCTGTGCCCCTCCCATCTCCGAGAGGGTAACCACCAGCAATATTTTTACCGGTTTAATAAACATTACCTCCCCATTAATCTAAAGCACTATGACCATCTATAGTTTAAACAACTTCGTTATGGGCTCCAATATCAAATTTAGGGATGATAATAAAATCCAATAAATATCTGTATCAAATGTCTCTGAGTAAAGATCCTAAACGCTTTCCAATAGAATCCCAATTATAACTTGACTCTACTAATCTGCGGCCGTTTTCTGACAAAAAAGCACGCCGGTTTCGATCATTTAAGAGATCGATTATAGCGTTCGCAAATGATAATGGTTCATCAGCAACTTCTAAATGAGTACCAGGTATAACCTCTAAACCTTCACAGCCTAATGACGTAGAAACCACTGCCCGTTCAGAAGCCATCGCTTCCAATATTTTGTTGCGCATACCCGCACCGAAACGCAGCGGGACAATCATTAGGGCAGCACGTTCTAAATAAGGACGCAAATCATTAACATAGCCAATAAGTGACACGCCAGGTATTTCTGCCATTTGAGTCACTGTTGGTACAGGCTCTTTGCCTACGATCAGCAATTCTACTTCTGGAACTGCATCCTTAATTCGAGGAAATATTTCTCGCCCAAACCAAACAATGGCATCCTTATTTGGTGGGTAACGCAGGTGGCCGTAAAAAATAAGCACCGGTTTTTCAGAAGGCTTCAGAGGAGTAAAATATTCAAGATTTACCCCATTGGATAAAACAGATATTCTTTTATCTGGCAGCATCTGTTTTATTACTGCCGCATCATTAGGCGATACAAATATTGACATTTCGGAGTTGCTTACTATTTTTTTCTCCCAATAGACCAGTTTTGCAATTTCCAAATTCAAAAGATATCTTTTCAATCTAATAGATTCAAATTCAGCCATGCGTTTCCAATAAACTGAAAGTAAATCAGTTAATTCCGCAACTTTTTTCCCTGATACACTATACTTTAGGTATGCTGCCATCTTCAACTGGCAGGTCATTGTAATATCATATTTATGTCTGTTACTTAATTCTCGGATTAATCTGACCATAGGATGACATATTCTGGCAGCCATAGTAATCGGCATGTGTGGCCTTTTCGCTATATTAATAAGCATAGTTCGTCGGTCAAGTGGTATTGTATATACATCTTTGCATAAGGGAAACAACTCTTTTTGCCAAGCACCGCTAACATCCTGAGGAGTACAGAAGCATACTAACGTTATATCGTTTTTCGAAGATAGTTCCTTTAATAAATAATAATTACGCAACTTGTCACCCTGATCAAGCGGCCATGGTGGTTCAGCTGTTAGAAAGAGTATCTTCACACTTGTCCACCCAATAGTTCCTTATAAATTTCGAGAGTTTCCATTGTGCACTTCTCCCAGGAAAATTCCGCCACATGAATTTGACCTTTCTTTCTCAATTCTGCGCGCAGTTCTGAATTATAAATAAGTATCTTCATTTTTCCTGCCATATCAATAACATCCGCCGGATTAAATTTAAATGCAGCGTCTACTGCTACTTCACCAACTGAGGTTGTTTCTGAACATAACACTGGCGAACCATATAGCATTGCTTCCAAGACTGGTAATCCGAAGCCTTCATAAAGAGATGGATAAACAAAGAAGAGAGCATATCGATAAAGAGCTGCAATTTCTTTGTCTGATAGGTATTCAAACAAATATACGCCCTCACCTTGATACTTGGAAAAAAATTCTAGGTTTTCAATTCCGGCAACCACCAAAGGAATTTTCGTGATTCCTTCATTTCTTAATATTTTATATGCTTCAAGCAGGCGTTTCGTGTTCTTTCTTTGATCAACCGCACCGAGCGCAAAAATAAAATTTTCAGGAATGTTTAATTTAGCACACAAAGTTTTGGAATTTAAGCTATTCTCATTGACATAATTAGGAGCTTCGTATGTTACGCGAATTTTTTCGGGGGAAACTTTTAGCACAGCTGAAATATCACATTTAGAATACTCGGACACTGTTATTATAAGATCGCTCATTCTGGCAATTCTAGGTAATATGCCCATCCTATAAAATCTGCTTAAATGATGTCGATATGTAAGGTTATTATCACCAAACTCACTTCGCCGGAATTCAATCGTATCATGAATAGTTGTAATATATTTACAGGTTCTTAAAAATACTGGTGCAATATTACTAGTGCAGTGCAAAATGTCAATCCTATTACGCTTTGCTGCCATAGGTAAGGCAATTTGTTCCCATAAGGCCAGATTTTCCGAGTGCAACATATGTACTTTAAAAGAATCATCTTGCATTTCTTTAACCATTATCGGATTAGCCATTTTATCCACATAAAGATGAAATACAAAACCCGAAGGACGAATTTCTTTAAAGCCTTCTACTAGCTTATATATATAATTGCCGATCCCTCTCCTGTTATCACGAAAACCATAACGAGCATCGATTCCAATACATATTTCCATAACACAATGTCCTTCTATATGCAGAATGCCCTACAAAACTTTTGAGTAAGCATTATATAATCTATCAGCATAGTTCTCTTCACTAAAAAACTCAAATTGCTTATACCCTTTTTCGATCATAACTTGTCTTAATTTGCCACCATTATCTATATCATTTATTATCATTTCCATCTTTAACTTAATATCATCTGATTCATAGGGATTAACATAGAGTGCGGCATCACCACAAACTTCCGGCAAAGATGAGACATTAGATGTAATTACTGGACAACCGGCGCTCATACTTTCTAATGGCGGAAGCCCAAATCCTTCATATAGTGATGGAAAAACAAGACACAAGGCATTAGTGTATAAGTCAATAAGATCTTTTTTTGTTACATAATCCAAGAATATGATTTTTTTTAAGATACTTTTTGAGTTTTTATTATTTTTAAATTTAGTTATAATATCTAATTCTTTTTCCCATAACCACCCCTTTGAACCTGCTACAACTAAGGAAATATCTGTGTTTAAATTTAGATATGCTTCGAGTAGTTTTCTTAAGTTTTTTTTGGGTTCAATATTACCAACAAACAAGAAATATGAGCCTGGTTTTAAATTATTTTGTTTTAAAATAATTGACGAACTACTTCCAAGCGTCTTTATTAATGGTTCAACTTTTTGATATGTTACACATATTTTCCCCTCGTCTATGTCAAAATAATCTAAAATGTCTTTTTTTGTGTTTTCAGATACAGAAATTATTAAATCTGATTCATTGACCAACTTCTTGACTAATTTATACCAATATACTTTTTCATCTAAACATGACCAGGGAACCTTTAAAGGGATCAAATCATGTATTGTTACAACAGTTTTCGCGTTTTTTACTTTGATAGCCATTGGATAAGTCATATGCCAAATATCAATATTTTCTTTAAAATTTAGTTGGGATAATAATCCGGTTGCCTTAAATAAACGCATAGATTCTTTAAAATATCCTGGTGAGATAAAGGTTTTTAAATCAGACTTTTTTGCTACAAATTCGAAACGTTCTGGGGGCACCGAACGATATGATAATTCAAGTTTTCTAGTTTGTGGTCTTGTAATATGTTTTATTAATGAAAATATTTTCCTTAATTTCTTATTGCTGTCATTAGATGACCAATCATGTGCGTCAAACAATAACACTTCGTCTATACCATAGTAATTAAAATCGAAGTCAAACAAAACAACTCCCGGATTTCCTCCAATTTTACGAATAATATCCAGTAAGTTGATGCCATATGTTTTTATACCTGTTCCCTTTTCCATACTCAAGTTGTAACCATCAATCAAAATATTAACGCCTGCTAATTTCATTAAAATAATACCCCCACCAAACCAGTAATTGTTCTCAATCTAAACTCAAGTTATATTTAATTTAATGAACTTCTGCAAATAATAAAATAATACAATATCATTTCTAAATAACCTGATAAATAATGTTTGTATCGTTTTAAGTATTTTCATTTAAACCAAGATAAGATTCATAAGATCTAGTAACTTCTACTGCAGAACCAATCATCCGGATCATTCCATGATCTAACCAGATAGCTTTATCACAATGATCTTGTATGCTTTTTGGCGAGTGATTAACCATAATTATGGTTTTATTTCTTTCCCTAAACTCGTTAATCTTCTTCAAGCATTTCTGTTGGAAGGCCAAGTCACCCACAGCCAATACCTCATCAATCAATAGAATATCTGGATCAACATGTACAGCTACAGCAAAACCAAGCCTGGTGTACATGCCAGTGGAATAATTACGCACAGGATTGTCAATGAACTCACCTAATTCAGCAAAGGAGATGATATCATCAAGCTTAGCCTTAATCTCTTTCCTGGAAAAGCCAAGAATAGAAGCATTAAAAAATATGTTTTCCCGGCCGGTGAAATCCGGATGAAAACCAGCCCCTAGTTCTAAAAGGGTGGATACGCGCCCGTTCACTTTAATTCTTCCTGTGGTTGGATAAAGAATACGGCTGATTAGTTTTAAAAGTGTGCTCTTACCGGAACCATTGCGCCCTATCAGTCCTACAGAAGCACCTTCCAGTACTTTAATACTAATATCCTTTAAAGCCCAGAAATCTTCCGATTTATGCTGCCCCCAAAATATCAAACGCTCTTTTAAGGAAACAGTCTGGCTATGATAGAGTTTAAATTTCTTTGATACATTAATGACCTCAATTACTACTGACAGACTTTACGCCTTCCTTTCTATAACTCCTCAGCAAAATTTTTCTGTAGACGTTGGAAAAGTGCATAACTAACAAATAATATACAAATAAATAACGCTGCCATTCTACCCAAATTATTAAAATCGGGAAAATGCCCATAAAAAAAGATAGCTTGATAAGCCTCAACAACCGGAGCCATAATGTTTAGGGCAAAATAGGGCTTCGCTTCATTCGGTATTATGCTTAAAGGAAATAGAATCGGGGTCAGGAAAAACCAGGCCATCATTAATACACCGGATATGTGCTCCAGATCACGAAAGTAAACATTGGCCGCTGCCACTAAGAGTGTTAGAGCAGTAACAAGAATGGTCTGCACCAGCAATACTACTGGGAACGCTATTAGAGCAGTAGTGAGTTGGATTTTGAATATAAACAACGCCGGTATGAGTATAAAAAGACCTAAAATATAATTAATTAAGTTTGACACTACAACAGCAAGGGGCAATATAACTCTTGGGAAATATATCTTTTTAATCAAGTTAGAATTATTAACTATACTGGAATTGCCCATCATTACAGATGTCTGAAGATAATTCCAAGGTAAAAGTCCTACGAAAAGAAACATGGGATAGTGCTCTATACTCGCTCGAGTAACAAAGGAAAAAACCACACTATAGACGACCAGCATCATTAACGGATTGATGAAAGTCCACAAAAAACCGAGGATAGAGCCCTTATAGCGGGCACGTAGTTCCTTTAATACCAAGTTTTTAAACATTTCACGATATGCATATAACTCTTTTATATGCTGAAACAATAAACATCATCCTCACTAATTCACCCTGTTAACGCAGAACCTCCAACTCTAACATGCTATCATATTCCTTCGACAAATCCGGTGCGAGCTTCTGTGCCTGAATGAGATATTCCTGCGCCTCTTGGATTAAGCCTTGTCGCTTGTATAAGACAGCCAGCCACAAGGAAGCTGCACCTTTACTCTTTTCATCTTGTAGTGTAGCCTTTAGTTTTTTATCGGCATTATCCCATTGTCCCAATAGGTACTGCGCGGCTCCAACATTCAGATTTATAGCTGGTGTAACTGTCATTAGTGGAGCAACATTCCACAACTTTTTTTCTGTTTCGTTCAGACCAGCTATTTTAGACTCGATACGACTCGGTACTGATACTGCTTTTTCAAAATACCCCTTTGCTGCATCCCGGTTTCCGCTGACCAATTCATTATAACCAGCCGTGAAATAAGTCCTTACCAGCAGCTCATACCACTGTATCTGGAATGGGGCTAGGGATAAAGTATTCTCAGCTGCGTCTACGGCATATCCGTTGTCTTTCTTCCCTGAAATCAATAAGCTAGTAAGGTCTGCGTAGCGGGATGCGCTGTACTTGCTTAGAGATAAAGCTTTTTGCGCTTCATTTATTCCCTCGTCAATTTTGCCCAACTGGCTGTAAATACTGGCAAGATAACTGTGGTAATCAGCATTAAAAGGATTATACGCCGAAGCCTTCTGTAATAAGTTAATGCCTTGATTGATATTCTGCTTCTGAAAATAACTGCCCGCTTGCTTGGCATAGCTGCCTGCCGCAGCCAGAGAACCAGCAAAAAGGACCATTATAATTGAAGCTGCTGATAAAAATGCTAAAGCTGAATAATTTGGAGGAATATAAGCCCTGCTTTTTTTCTCTTCCACTACTGAGCTGGAGTAAATCTTGATGCCCCTGGCAAGTCCGAACATTGTCCATAAAACCAATGCTATCGCAGAAAGAGAAAGGTCGAAGTCAATAACTGCATGAAGTCCAATGATAACAGCCGCCATGGTGATCGTCAGCAATAAAAACCTGGTTGATGTATTTTCTTTTACCCCGTGGTATAGTTTGTGACCGATACAAAGGAAACTCACCCAAATACCCAGCATCACCAGGATGCCTAATATCCCAACCTCAACCATGATCTGAAAATAATGCCCGTGCACCTGGTTTGAATTATAGAAATAGCTCTGGTAGGAACGGTAAGCCTCCTGCCAGCCGCCGCCCCCCCAGCCGATCAATGGCCTTTCTGCGAACATCTTCA
>DHFP01000007.1 GCA_002402315.1 Clostridiales bacterium UBA4821 | reverse complement strand
TGATAGAATTTAAAAACGTTTCAAAAGAATATCCACCCAATTTGGTAAAAGAATCAAAGGTTGCTTTGCAGAATATTTCTTTTACCGTTAAACCGGGGGAATTCGTTACTCTTTGCGGTAGATCGGGAGCCGGAAAGACCACCGTTTTAAAAATGATTTCCTGCGAAGAGAAACCGACGACCGGAGTAGTGATGTTTAACGATACCAACACTTTGGATGTTAAAAAAAGTGATGCCTATTTAGTTAGGCAGAAAATCGGCTTTATCTTCCAAGACTACAAGCTTTTAGCTTACAAGACTGTTTACGAAAACGTGGCCTATGCTTTGGAAGCTTTTGATTTTAATGAAAAATTAGTTAGAGACGAAGTAATGCAGGTATTGGAATTAGTAGGATTAGAAAATAAAATCAATTGTTTGCCGAAAGAATTATCCGGCGGAGAAAAGCAGAGAGTTTCGATTGCGAGAGCTTTGATTCATCGACCGGAAATAATCTTAGCTGATGAACCGACCGGAAACCTTGACCCTTATCACACCAGAGAGATTGTTAAAATACTTTTAAAGATTAATGCTTCAGGATCAACCGTTATTTTATCAACCCACAGTCGAGAGACAGTCAATTCTTTAGAGAAGAGAGTGATAACACTGGAGAATGGAAGAATAATTAGAGATGAAGAAAATGGAGTTTTCTCTTTATAACAAATATGATTAATTTTTTAAGAAAAACATTTAAAAACGGTTGGGATAATTTTTGGAGGCAAGGCTTTTTAACCTTTGCCACTTCTTTAGTTATTTTTATCGCGGTTATCTTGGGAACAGCATTATTCTTTTTCCAGGGAGCCGTTTCTTATCTTACTCAACAACTGGAGGACAAGATAGATATTTCTGTTACCTTTAAATCAAACGTAGAAAGAGATACCATTCTTCAAATTAAAGATAAATTATTAACATTAGAGCAAGTAAAGAAAGTTGATTATATCTCTTCAGAAGACGCATATAAGACTTTTGTCGATGCTCACGAAGGAGATCAATACATGGAAGCTTTGAGTTTAATTGGATCTAATCCTTTTTTGCCGGCCTTAAGAATACAAACCAAAGAACCGTCACAATATAAAGAAGTTTCAGAATATTTAACTAAAGATGAATACAAGGATTTAATTAGCGAAGTTAATGACAGTAAAAGGGGAGTGATGATAGAAAAGTTAAGCGAATTGACCAAGAGCGTTCAGGTTTTGGGATTGTTTTTTACCGCCATCCTTTCTTTGATTGCTGTTATTATCACTTTCAACACCTTAAGACTGAGTATTTATTCGCAGAAAGAAGAAATTGAAATAATGAGACTGGTCGGGGCCAGGAATAGTTTCATTAGAGGCCCATTTTTGGTCCAGGGAGGGCTTTGCGGATTCTTTGCCTCAGTTATATCATTTATGCTTTCAACTATCGTCCTATTCATTTTTAACACCCAATTAACCACTTTGTTTATGGGATTTGATTGCTTGGCTTTCTTTAAGTCAAATCTTTTAATAATTATACTATTAGAACTATTGGTTGGTCTTGGTTTAGGCTTACTTTCTTCATACTTTGCGGTGAGGAAATATCTAAGAGACTAAAAAATGAATAAATTATTGAAACAAGCTTTTACTTTAATCGAACTATTGGTAGTAATAGCTATTATCGGAATTCTTTCCGGTCTGATTGTTGTTTCGATGAGCGGTGTGACCGACAAGGCAACCATTGCTAAAGCTCAGGTATTTTCTAACTCATTAAGGAGTTCTTTAATGTTAAATTTGGTTTCGGAATATAAATTTGAAACTGATGCTAGTGATTCTTGGGGAACGAATACCGGAACAATAACTGGGGCGACAATTGTTTCCAATTGTGTTATAGGTTCTTGTTTGAATTTTGTTGGAGGTACAACAAATAATGTTAGTGTCGCTGATAGTGTAACACTAGATAATATTTGGAGTGCGAGTCATAATTTTACTTTAGAGGCTTGGATAAATCCAGTCTTTTATGCTGGCTATCAGGGAATTATAAATAAAAGGAGTAGTGGATATTTTAGTGCTTCACCGGGAGGATTATTTATTGATAATGTTGGCAATAATTTATCTCTTACGATTGGAACAGGTAATGATGCCGAGACGGCAACAAGTGCTAATTATACACTTTCTAAATTTAATACATGGATTCACGTAGTTGGAACATCAAATGGTTCTCAATTACGTCTTTATATAAATGGAGTGGCTGGTAACCCGGTTTCATTTACTCAAAATCCGCCAGCCAATAATGATATTTTGACAATCGGAGCATGGTCTCTCAATTCTAGGCCTTTTAGTGGAAAGATTGATAATGCAAGATTATATAACTCGGCCATACCAACTTCTCAAATCAAAGAAAATTATTATACCGGATTGAATAAATTATTAATCAATGGTCAAATTAGCAAAACCGAATATAGCGAAAGAATTAATTCAATTGCAAGCAATGAATAAATTACTAAAACAAGCTTTTACTTTAATAGAGTTATTAGTGGTCATTGCGATTATCGGAATTCTTTCCGGCCTGATTGTTATTTCAATGGGCGGAGTAACTGAAAAAGCAACTATAGCCAAGGCTCAGGTATTTTCTAATTCATTAAGAAATTCTTTAATGTTAGATTTGATTGCCGAATACAAGCTTGATGGTAATGCAAATGATACTTGGGGAAATCATACTGTTGGGACTATATCTGGAGCTGCTACTTATTCTTCTTGTGTTCAAAATAGTTGTTATAGTTTTGATGGAGCTGATGACTATATTGAATTAGCTGATTCAGCTGATTTAAGGATGACTATTGGGGGTACTATTTCTGCTTGGATTTATCCAGAAACATTAGGAGAGCAAAGTTGGGGAGCAATCATGGATAAAAGTTCAGCAGCTGGTGGATTAAATGGATATGCATTTGTTTTAACTTCTTCTAATAGAGTTTATTTTACTATTAATAATGGAGTAGCATTAATTTCTTCTAGCGATGTAGTAACCTTAAATCAGTGGCAATTAGTAACGGTAACGTTTAATGGTTCTGGAAGAAAAATATATATTAATGGTGTGGATAAAACAGCAACTGGTGGAGCACAAACAATTTTACCTCCAGATGTTGCAGGAGTAGCTAGGATTGGAAATAGAGCCTATACCACAGATATAACTTTTGATGGATATATTGATGAAGTTAGAATATATGATGCTGTTGTGCCAACTTCTCAAATTCAAGAACAATATTATTTAGGATTGAACAAATTATTCACTAATGGAGGAATCACAGAAAAAGAATATCTTTCTAGATTAAACAATTATGCCTCAAATAATTAAAAAAGCTTTTACATTAATTGAATTACTTGTAGTCATTGCGATTATCGGAATTCTTTCTGGTTTGATCGTTGTTTCGATGCAAGGATTGATAGAAAAAGCAAAAATAGCAAAATCTCAAGTATTTTTTAGTTCTTTGAAAAATATTTTAATTGGAAATGTTATTTCTGAATGGAAATTTGACGGAGTAACGGCTAGCGGTAATCCAGCTAATTCTCTTGATGTTTTAGATACATGGGGCGGTAATAATAACGGAACTGTTGCTTATCCTCCAACTATTGTGACAGGGGCTAATTGTATTTCTGGCTCTTGTTTACAATTTGATGGTGTTGATGACTATGTCGATTTTGGTAATGATTCTTCCTTAAGCATGAGAACGGGGGATCAGACAATTTCTTTTTGGGTTAAATTTGATAATGCATTAGCGTCACAATACGAAACATTGTTTACTTGTGGAGCTGACGCAGCAGGGAGAGACGGTTATTGGATTAGAAGAAGTAGTCAGAATAGATTACAACTTGATTTTAATGATGGAACATTAACTCTTCTTACTGGTTTTTTATCAGCCTCAGATTCATTAGTAAATAATACTTGGTATTCAATGGTAATAGTTTTTGATAGGGATATAGCCGCTCAGGCATATATTAATGGGGTAAAACAATCAGATTCATTAAATATTACTAGCCAACAAGGAGATGTGATAAATTTTTCAAATCTTAGAATTGGAGCATTTTCTTCATCGCTTCATCGTTTTCAGGGAATAATGGATGAGGTAAGAATATATAATGCTATTATGCCAATCTCTCAAATCAAGGAACGTTATTATATTGGATTGAACAGTTTGTTGATTGATGGAAAAATAAAGGAAGGGGAATATTTAGAAAGAATTAATTCATTGGCAAGTAATGAATAAATTAATTAAACAAGCCTTTACATTGATTGAACTATTAGTGGTGATTGCCATCATCGGAATTTTGTCTGGATTAATTGTTGTTTCAATGGGTGGTGTAACTCAAAAAGCTACAATTGCCAAAGCTCAGGTATTTTCTAATTCTTTGAGGAATTCATTGATGTTAAATTTAGTTTCGGAATGGAAGTTTGATGAATTAACTTCAATAATTGGAACAACAGCTATTCAAGATTCTTGGGGCGGAATAAATAATGGAACATATTATTCCGGGACTGGAGATGTGGCTGAAAAGCTTTCAAGTGATTGTATCTCTGGAAAATGTATTCAATTCGATGGTGTTAATGACTATATTGATTGTGGTGTGGGGACGAATTTGAATATTACTGAATTATTAACTCTGAGTTTGTGGATAAAGCAAACTAGGGATGCACAAGGTGGTCAGTATATTATTAGTAATGACAGAGATATGTCGCCTCCTTCTGGTGGTTCTAATTTAAGAACAATAAGTAGTAATAATTTATTATATGGAGAGATTTGGAAGAATTCAAATTCAGCAAGAATAAGTGTTTCAGGAATTGTTGTTCCACAAGGGGTTTGGCAATATGCTGTTTTAACTTTTGATGGGACAAATTTGATTCTTTATCAAAACGGAGTACAGAGTGGAATTCTAACGATAACTATCGATACAATACAATCAGCTCCATATCATTTAATTATTGGATCAATGGCTCATAGTGCACCAACCTACCAAAGATATAATGGAGCAATAGATGATGTTAGGATATATAATGCCGTTGCTTCAGCTTTTCAAATTAAAGAACAATACTACGCTGGATTAAATAGTTTGTTAGCCAATAAATCTATTGATTCTATCGAGTATTTTTCAAGAATCAAAGAAATTTCTTCTATTGATTTTCAACCCTTTTAATGGTAAAAAGTAAATATATTCGGAGGTCGTCTAATGGTAGGACACCAGGTTCTGGCCCTGGTAATTGGGGTTCGAGTCCCTACCCCCGAACTATAATAATTAAAAGTATATATATGACAACAAGTAAAAGAGTAAGACAAGTCTATGTATCAGTTTTAATCAGTGCTTTTTTCGCCTGTGTTTACAGTTTATTAACCGCTCTTTCCGGCAAACAAGAATGGATTTCCTTATTTTTAATGGGAGTGTTCTTGCTTGTTTCTATCATTGCTTTGCTTTACGCAACAATGGAATTCATTATTACCAAGGAGCCGACTGATTTATGGAAGGTGGGATTCTTGGGATTGTTCGGATTACTCGGTTTAATTCCGGGATTTAGTGGTTTATTCGGACTTTTCGCTTTGTTTGTTTATTTCGGAACTAGAGAATATTTTTAAAGCTATGAACAAAGATATATTATTTATCATTGTAATATTTATTTTGATTATTTTAGGCATATATTTTGTTTTTATTAACGGCGGGTTATCTGATAATTCCGCCTTTAATATTTTAAATAGTCTGGAACAGGAAACAAAAATAGATTTTTCCAGCATCAAGGAAGATAGTTTTACTTACAAGTTTGAAAGCGGAGACCAGTCAAATGTTTCCGGTTTCGGTTTTTATGCCTTAAGTGTTAATAACGATTCATCGGATGCAATCAGAAAATATTTTGAAGATAACGAATTCAAGATAGACTTTTTCGAAATCGAGAACGATTTATCAGGTATTTCATATTACAGCAAAGACAAAGACGCCTGCATAATTAAAACAACAGTTTTGATGGAGGGAGCTTTAAATGAATTGAATGTTAATGTTATTTGCGGAAAATTAGCAAATTAATTTTTAAAAATATGGAAGATTGTGTTTTTTGCAAAATTATCAATAACGAGATTCCAAGCTATAAGATATACGAAGACGATTTAGTCTTGGCTTTTTTGGATATTAACCCGGCAGCTAAAGGACACACTTTAATTATTCCTAAAAAGCATGCTCCAGATATTTTTGAAATCGAAGAGAAGTATTTGGAAAGAATAATTTCAGTTGCTCAGAAGATTAGCAATAAAATGAAGGATAATTTTAATGCGGACGGAGTTAATCTCTATCATGCTTCGGGGTCAGCCGCCGAGCAGTCGGTTTTCCACTTTC
>DHFP01000072.1 GCA_002402315.1 Clostridiales bacterium UBA4821 | reverse complement strand
TACAAAACAAGCGAGATGAAATTTAAAATGATATAAAAGAAAATAACAGCAAACGGACTGCAATAGAGGGAACAAACTCCGAATTGAAAAGAGCACATAATCTTAATACAAGAATATTTTAATATTAGAAGGAAAAAAGAAAAGAGGGATTATGGCAAAATGATAAAAATTATCCATAAAAAGTATTTATTGTATATTAATACAAAAAATAAATATTTAATAAATATTGAAGAATTCAATAAAATAGTTTAGAATAATATATAGAAAAATTGTATACTTAATACTAATTTTAAAAAAAAGAGGGGGAAAATGTCATGAAAGATTTCAATAAATAATTTTTAAATACGTATCCATAACAAAGCAGCTTATCTTAGATTGCTTAATTCAAAACAATTATTATTACATATCTTGTAAAAGTCCTTAAATATAATTTTTATTATTCCGAAGTAATTTTTTTAATTTCCTTGTTAATAAATTTTAAATTTATAAATTTTTTACAATAAGCTTTACTTATTGTAAAAAGTAAAAAAAATTTCCAAAGGGGGAAAAAAAATGAAAAAAGCAGTTAAATTATTAAGTTTCATTCTCATTCTTTCACTTGCAGTATTTGTTTTTACAGCATGTGGTGCGAGTAGGACCAATGAGGATTCATCAGGATCTAGTGAATCAACCGAAGAAAATTCAAGCGAAACAGAAAGCACACCGGCAACAAAAAGTGAAGACACAATAAAAATTTCAGCAATAGGACTTGAAGACCCGGCAAAGATGATAGAGAATTTCAAGCCGCTTTGTGACTATCTTACAAGCAAGATAGGTAAAAAGGTTGAATTTATACCTGCTGCAACTTACGAAAAAGCAGTTGAAGGCTTAAAAGATGGGACAGTAGATATGGCTCATTTGGGACCAGTTACATATGTACAGGCTCATGACGGGTTCGGAGCAGAGGCCTTGGTAAAAGCTCTGGAAAAAGGCAAGACAGAATATTCATCAGTAATCTTTACAAAAAAAGATAGCCCAATAACATCAGTCGAACAATTAAAAGGCAAGAAAGTGGCTTTTGGAGACAAGGACTCCATGTCATCCAACTGTGGACCAAAGTATTTTATGTATAATAAGGGAATTAAAGAGTCTGACTTGGCTGAAGCCAAAAATCACACAAGCCAGAATGATGTTATATTTGCTGTTCTAAATGGTGATTTTGATGCAGGTACTATAAAGGATGGCGTATTTGATAAAAATAAAGACAAGGATATAAAAGAAATCGGAAGACAGGAGCATATACCTACATTCGCAATGACAGCAAGAACCGGTCTGGACGCAAAGGTAAAGGATGATCTTAAGAAAGCGCTGCTGGAATTAAAAGATACTGAAATCTTAAAGGCAGTGGATAAAAATTATTCAGGATTTACAGAAGTCAGTGACGAAGATTATGCATGGGTTCGTGATGCTATGAACAAGCTTGGAATAAAATAATTTTTAAAATTCAATAGGCAAGCTGCGAAATGTTAGCTTGCCTATTGAACACATGATTAATTAAGTAAGAACCCAATGGAGGGATAGATTATAATGTTGGAAAAAATAGAAAAAAGTATAAAGCTTGATTCGACATCTAAATTTAAAGGAATAAGACTTTCTTTTTCACTAAAGTTAGCAATAATATTTTCGGTATTAATAGCAGCAATTGTTACTACTTTGGGAACATTTATGTATATAAATGAGAGGAATGTTCTTGAAAGTGAGTTGAATAAAAGAAGCAGAATGTTAGCCAAAAATGTTGCAAACACTAGTTTAGATGCCATGCTTACATCAAATTACAGGACACTAAGGTATATTATAGAAGGTGTAAGGGCTGATATGGTATCTAAAGATAGTAAGGATAAGGATGTAAAAGATAAGGATGAATCACTGCTATATGCCTTCATTGTAACAGATAAGGGAAAGGTTATGGTGCATACTGATGAAAAGCAGCTTGGAAAGGTTTTCAATGATGAAATAAGCAAAAAAATTCTACAAACCAAGGAGATTAAAAAGTATTATTATAATAAAGGTACGGTAATGGAAATATCAGCGCCCATACAAGACCTGTCCAAGAGGGTTGTTGGCTACGTTAGAATCGGGTATAGCATGAAATCCATTGACAGCGCACTTAACTCGCTGCTGTTCGAGATTATTGTCATTATGGCATTATGCATAATTATCAGTCTCATTTTTTGTATACTGGTTGCCAAGGCATTCACAAGACCAATAGATATTTTGGTTTCTGCTACCAATAACCTGGCAAAGGGAGACTTATCGAAGCAAATCAATATAAAGTCTAATGATGAGATGGGACAATTAGGTGACTCATTTAATATAGCCACAGAGAAATTAAATGAGTTGATAAAATCAGTAGTTTATGCAACAAAAGAGGTATACGATTTTGGGAAAAAGGTGGCAAGCGGCTCAAGCGAAACATCACTGATATCTAAACAAGTCGCGCATACTGTTGATGAACTTGCCCGGGGATTCCAGGACCAGGTCAGCACAATTAACAGAGTAATGTCTACAATAGTAGAGTTAGATCAATTAATACAGGAAATTGCAAGGAAAGCGGGAATTGTTAAGGAAGCATCAGATAACACGGTTGGTTCAGCTCACGAAGGCGGCATATCTGTTGACTTAACCATTCAGAAATTTAAAGATATTAATAACACAGTTACCCAACTATCAGATATAATTAAAGATCTAGGCGGCAAGTCAATTCAAATCGGTGAAATTGTTCATCTTATATCGGATATTGCAGACCAGACTAATCTTCTAGCTTTAAATGCTGCTATTGAAGCAGCGCGGGCAGGAGACCATGGAAGAGGATTTGCAGTTGTTGCAGAAGAGGTTAGGAAATTAGCCGAGCAAAGCGCCGTTGCTACAAAAGAAATATCGAAATTAATAGTTGAAATTCAGGGTTCAGCGTCAAAAGCGGTGAAATCAATGGAGCTTAGTGCAACTAAGATAGTTGAAGGTACAAAAGCAATTAACGTTACAGAAGATTCGCTGAAGAAGATAATGGAAGCAGCAAAGGATACTGCAATTATGATAGATGAGATTTCGGGTGCAACAGCAAATCAGGCTAGAAACAGTAAGGAAGTCGTTGGAGCTATGAGTTCATTGGTAGCTTCTGCGGAGCAGGCTGCGTCGAGCACGCAGGAAGTTTCGGCTTCTGTTCAGGAGCAGACTGCTAAACTTATCCATATTGAGGAATTGGCTAAAGATCTTGATGATACCGTTAAAAGCCTAGACGAAAAAGTAGGACAGTTCCAGGTTCTTTAGAATTTCATAAAAAATATTAAATGAAATTCAATTAATAAATTGACAAATCAAAAGCAATGCATTAAAATTAAACCCTGTAAAGTATATATACTTTACAGGGTTTAATTTTAATGCATTTATAAAGGTGTTCGCTATGGATAAAAAGATTAGAATGGTTCTGATGCTGGATTTCTATGGCCAGCTATTAACCGAAAGGCAGGACGAAATTTTGCAAATGTACTACAATCATGATCTCAGCCTGGGTGAAATAGCTCAGAACCTTGGAATTACGAGGCAGGGAGTATATGATAATATAAAACGGTCTGAAAAAGTACTGTATAACATGGAAGAAAAACTAGGACTTGTCTCCAGATTTATGGAGCAAAAGCTTAAAATAACAAAAGCACTGGAACTTGTAGGGGAGATTGAAGAGGAGATTAAGGACTGTGACTTGGAAGTTGCCTATAATAAAGTAAAGACGGTCAAAAATATCCTTATTGAAGTGGCAGATCACTAATTGGAAGGTGATAAAGATGGTATTTGAAGGATTATCTTCAAAATTGCAAGATATAGTACGCAAATTCAGAGGAAAAGGAAGAGTAACCGAAGCTGATATAAAAGAGGTAATGAGAGAGATAAAACTAGCTCTTTTAGAAGCCGATGTAAATTTTAAAGTTGTTAAGGATTTTATCGGAGTAGTATCGCAAAAGGCTGTTGGGCAGGAAGTAATGGAAAGTCTTACTCCGGGTCAGCAAATAATAAAAATAGTACACGATGAACTTGTAAATCTACTTGGAGGAACACAGAGAAAGATAACTTTTGCACCAAGACCGCCCACAATAATAATGATGGTTGGACTTCAGGGTGCGGGAAAGACTACCACAAGCGGTAAGCTGGCAAGTCAACTCCGTAAGCAAGGGAAAAATCCGCTTCTGGCAGCATGTGACGTATATAGGCCTGCTGCTATTAAGCAGTTGGAGGTTGTAGGGAGCCAATTAAATATTCCCGTATATACTGAATACGAGACTCGAAATCCGGTTAGTATTGCTGGTAAGGCACTTAGGGAAGCTGAGAACAAAGGTTATGACATTGTTATAATTGATACAGCCGGAAGGCTTCATATAAATGAAGAGCTTATGGATGAGATCAAAAATATCAAGTCAGTAGTTAAGCCCACCGAGATACTGCTTGTTGTGGATGCTATGACCGGACAGGATGCGGTAAATGTCGCAGCATCTTTTAATGAAAAATTAGGCATAGATGGAATTATACTGACCAAGCTGGATGGAGATACTAGAGGTGGAGCAGCGCTTTCTGTCAAATCCGTAACCGGCAAGCCGATAAAATTTGCCGGAATGGGCGAAAAGCTGAATGAGCTCGAAGCATTTTATCCGGAGAGAATGGCATCCAGGATCCTTGGCATGGGTGATGTTCTAAGCTTGATTGAAAAAGCTCAGGAATCAATTGATGAAAAAAAGGCGTTGGAACTTGAGAAGAAACTTAGAACACAGCAGTTTACTCTGGAAGATTTTCTTGACCAGATGCAGCAATTGAAAAACCTCGGCCCTTTAAACCAGATTATTGGTATGATTCCGGGGTTATCTCCAAAGCAATTACAAGGGATTGATATGGATGAGAAAAAGATGGTACACTTTGAAGCCATTATCCAGTCAATGACCAAAAAAGAGCGGGTAGATCCATCAATAATCAATGCAAGCCGAAAAAAAAGGATAGCTGCAGGAAGCGGTACAACTATACAGGATATAAATAATCTTCTGAAACGCTTCGAAGAACTCAAAAAGATGATGAAACAAATGACCGATATGACCAAAGTAAAGAAAGGCAAGTTCAAAATGCCGTTTTTTAGATAGATAAAACGCCCATTGAAGGGAGGTGAAATGGATGGCAGTAAAAATCAGACTTAGAAGAATGGGTGCAAAAAAAGCTCCTTTTTACAGAGTAGTTGTAGCAGATTCAAGGTATCCAAGAGATGGAAGATTTATTGAGGAGATAGGCACATATAATCCTTTGGTTGACCCTGCAGAAATTAAGATAGATGCAGAGAAAGCAGCAAAATGGATTAAGAATGGTGCGCAGCCAACCGATACGGTTAAGTCATTATTAAAGAAAGCTGGAATTTAAGCTAAACTGGTTCAACTAAATTACTTATGAACCCAAAAAGGTGGTGTTTAGATTGAAGGACTTACTAGAGGTTATCGCAAAAGCTCTTGTGGATAGGCCTGATGAGGTAGAGGTTATTGAATCTAATAGTGAAGATGCATTACGGTTAGAGTTAAAGGTAGCTCCTGAAGATGTCGGCAAGGTTATTGGAAAACAAGGGAGAATTGCCAGGGCCATAAGAACCCTCGTTAAGGCTAATGCTCTAAAAATCAATAAGAAGGTTTATGTGGATATAAACCAATAGTTTTTAAATCCGAGGTTTGCATATGATAGAATACCTGGATATAGGTAAGGTTATCAATACTCACGGGGTCAGAGGAGAGGTTAAGGTTTTGCCTCTTACAGATGACCCTTCGAGGTATAACCTTTTAAAAGAAGTGCTGGTTGAAGAACATGATAAGTTAGAAAAGTACGCTATTCAGTCGGTAAGGTATCATAAGGGCTTTATACTGCTTAAATTGGATAATGTCAATAACATGGACGATGCAGAAAAACTGCGGAATAAAGTGTTGAAGATACACAGAAAGGATGCCGTCAAACTGCCTGAGGGGAGTTATTTTATTTGTGACCTTATTGGGATGAAGGTCTTCAGCATAGACCGAATGGAATTGGGCTCAATTAAAGACATATTAAAGACAGGCAGTAATGATGTTTATGTAGTAAGCTATGGTGAGAAAGAAATATTGATTCCGGCGTTGAAAACGGTGGTTAAAAGTATAGATATAGAATCAGGAAAAATGGTTGTAGACTTGCCTGAGGGGATTATTGAGGATGAGATTTGATATTCTAACATTATTTCCAAGCATGTTCGAAGCTATATTAGGAGAAAGTATCATAGGGCGGGCTAAAAAAGCCGGCCTTATTACAGTTAATGCAATAAACATAAGAGATTTTGCTAATAATAAGCATAAGCAGGTTGATGATTATCCTTATGGTGGAGGACCCGGCATGGTAATGCAGCCTCAACCAATTTATGATGCATACAGGTCTGTTGTTGAGAGTTCAGATAACACTCCAAAGGTTATATATTTAACACCTCAAGGAAAAAGATTTTGTCAAAAGACTGCTGAAGAATTATCAAATGACAAGCATCTCATACTGCTTTGCGGACATTATGAAGGAATAGATGAACGCGTGATAGAAGAAATTGTTACAGATGAGATATCCATTGGTGATTTTGTTTTAACCGGCGGCGAGCTTCCTGCCATGGTATTAATAGATGCCGTCAGCAGACTTGTGCCTGGAGTACTGTCACAGGATTCTTGGTGCCAGGAGTCTTTTAGTTCCGGGTTATTGGAATATCCTCAGTATACCAGGCCGCCTGAGTTTATGGGAAGGGAAGTCCCAGAGGTATTGCTTTCGGGTCACCATGCTAACATAGAGAAGTGGAGAAGGGAGCAGTCTATAATCAGGACATTAAAAAAAAGGCCGGATTTATTGAATCATATAGAGCTTGCTGGTGAAGATATGACATTAGTTGAGAGATTAAGACTTGAGAGAAATAGTTAGAATGTGGTAAGATATGATTTTTGTTTATATTGTTTATATCTATAATAAATAAATATTGAAATATCAGAGAAATCATGCTAAAATTATGTGGTGTTAAATACGGGTGGTCCGCTGTTATGAATACAAGAACACCTTAGAGGAAGGAGGTTCGACATGGACATTATTAAGTCAATTGAGAGCCAGCATCTCAAACAAGAATTGCCTAAGTTTAATATTGGTGATACTGTAAAAGTATCAGTTAAGGTTAAAGAGGGAAATAGAGAAAGAATACAGATTTTTGAAGGCACAGTAATTCAAAAAAGAGGTGGAGGAGTCAATGAGACCTTTACTGTAAGAAGAATATCTTATGGTGTAGGCGTTGAAAGGTCATTTCTTATACATTCTCCTAAGATTGAAGGGGTTCAGGTTGTGAGAAGGGGTAAAGTTAGAAGAGCAAAACTTTACTACTTACGCGACAGAGTTGGTAAAGCAGCGAAAGTTAAAGAAGATTCATATTAAAGAAAAGGGGGTTAAAACCCTTTTTTTGTTTAGCATATTATACTGTGTTGTTAAGGATGATATTATGAACATTCAATGGTACCCGGGTCATATGGTTAAGGCCAAAAGAGAAATTAAGGAAAATTTAAAACTGGTTGATGTTGTAGTTGAACTGTTAGATGCTAGAATTCCCTATAGCAGTCAGAATCCGGATATGGATGATATAGCTGGAAATAAACCTAGAATAATTGCTTTAAACAAAGCAGATCTTGCGTCAGAGGCAGTAAATAGAAAGTGGATCAACTACTTCAAACAAAAAAGAATTGCAGCGGTGCCGATAGACTCAATATCGGGTAAAGGTTTGAAAGAGCTTGAACAGGCCATAAGAGAAGCGGTAAAGGATAAAATGGAAAGAAGCTTGGAAAAAGGCAGGATCGGGAGGCCAATAAGAGTTGCTGTCCTTGGAATACCCAACGTTGGAAAATCATCATACATAAACAAGGTGGCTAATAGGGCGGCTGCCGCTACAGCTGACAAGCCAGGTGTGACAAGGACCAAACAATGGGTCAAGGCAGGAAAGGGTATAGAGATGATGGATACCCCAGGTGTCCTGTGGCCTAAGTTTGATAGTCCTGAGGTAGGCTTAAATCTTGCATTCACTGGTGCAATACGCGGGGAAATAATTGATACAATAGAGCTTGCCGGAAAGCTGGCTGAAAAGCTTAAAGAAGATTACATCCAGAATGTAATACAGAGGTACAAGATGGAGAGTATAGAGAATTTGGCCGGAGATGATATAATCAGAGTTGTAGCAATGAAACGGGGATGTATTGCAGCAGGCGGCGAAGTGGATTTTGATAGAGCTGCAACGTTATTCCTAGATGAATTTAGAGGTGGAAAGTTAGGTAGGATATCTCTGGAAGAACCGATAGCAGTTGAAAGTTAACAAAACAGTTGAAGATTATTAGTGTTCTGATGTTAACTCATGAGACAATTTCCCAATAAAATTCCTTAATATTTTGTAGAAACATAAAAAATATTGAAGGATTTTGCAATCCTTTATAGAATACTTATAATATAAAAAAACATACATATTGGAGTGATGACCATGATTTTTAATATTTTAATTACTGATGACAACTTGATTCACCAAATTAGTGTTAAGTATTGCATAGAAGACTTTAATTATAATCCGCTGGTAGCTTTTAACGGTCAAGAAGCTATTAATATCTTAAAATCTAAGCCGGTAGATATGATAATACTGGATTTACAGATGCCGGTAATGGATGGCTTTGAATTCCTGAATTGGTTAAAAGACCATGAAGAATATTCGAGCATACCGGTAATTGTTTATTCAGGTATGACTGATATTGATACAGTTCAAGAAGTTTTGAAATATAATGTTTACGGTTATTATTTCAAGCCAATTACACAGATAGATCAGCTTCTGTTTTCAAATGCAATAAAGGCTGCGCTAAATTATCGAAGAGTTAATCTTGAACTAGCTCAGGCCAACAAAATTATAGATAATTTTATCAACAAGAAAAAAGAACAGGCTTAAGACCAATGTAAAACTATGATCAATAGTGATAAAAATTAATGCCAGGTACTTTAAACCTGGCATTAATTTTTAAATAAAAAACATTAAGTATAGTAAATACATATAATAGTTTAGTATAATAGATGTGATTTGAATATATCATAAGGTGTTTTACCAGTTAATGGTTTCAGTAATATAGTTATAAGGCTTTACAATTAGCAGTAGGTGAGTGCCAACTAAAGGAGGTTGTAAAATGCCAGAAAATAAGAAACTAAAGATACTGATAGTTTCAGCTGAAGTTGCTCCATTTGCCAAGACAGGAGGACTGGCTGATGTAGCTGGTTCACTTCCTCAAGCGTTATTTGCTAAAGGGCATGATGTAAGGGTAGCTATGCCCAGATACAGAAAAGTTGCCGGTCAACATGAGTATGTAGCAGACTTCTCAATTTTAATGGACTCGAGAAAAGAAACCTGTATTATTAGAAAATCAAACATCAGCTTTACTGAAAAGGGAAATGATAATAAGATTCCTGTCTATTTAATAGATAATTACCAATATTTTGATAGAGAACATCTATACTGTTACTTTGATGAGGCTGAGAGGTTTGCTTTCTTTGATAAGGCAGTTTTAGAAATGCTGCCCATAATTGATTTTAAACCGGATGTTATTCACTGCAATGATTGGCAGTCCGGTGGCATATGTTTGCTGTTAAAGGAAAAGTACAAGCAGAATCCTTTCTATTCAAATATTTCAACAGTATATACAGTGCATAACCTTCAGTATCAGGGAAATTATTCGGAAGATACGCTAAAACACCTGGGATTAGACAAAAGTTATTTTACTCCGGAAAAAGCTGAGTTTTACGGAACGGTAAGTTTCACTAAGGCAGGTTTGAATTACGCGGACATAATAAATTCAGTCAGTGAAACTTATGCTAAAGAGATTCAAACTGAGGAATATGGTGAAAGGTTCGAGGGACTTCTCAAACAGAGGTCAAAAGACTTATATGGTATTGTCAATGGGATTAGTTATGAGGAGTTTAATCCTGCGGCCGACCCGAGAATTTATAAAAACTATGATGCAGATTCGGTTAATGATAAAAAAGAAAACAAATATAGGCTTCAGAAAGAGATGGGATTACCGAGGTCTGATCTTCCTGTAATGGGGCTGATTTCAAGGTTGGTAGGACAAAAGGGTCTTGATTTGATGTGTGAAGCTTTTGACCAGATAATGAAATATGACCTGCAATTTGTCCTGCTTGGGACAGGCGATGAATACTTTGAAAACCTGTTCAAGGATATCCGGAAGAAATACCCTAAAAAGGTAGGAGTCTTTTTAGGCTTTAATGCAGATCTGGCTCAAAAGATTTATGCCGGATGCGACATGTTTCTAATGCCGTCAAGGTTTGAACCTTGTGGATTAGGACAGTTAATAAGCTTAAGGTATGGAACCATACCGATAGTTAGAGCGACAGGAGGACTAGCTGACACCATAAAAGACTTCAATCCGAAAACCGGAGAGGGAAATGGATTTTCTTTTAAGGAGTATTCCCCGAAAGAGCTTTTGAAAACAATCAACAGGGCTGTAGAGTATTACAGAAAAGAACCGGAAGGATGGAAAGAGCTGGTAAAGAGGGCGATGCAGGAGGATTATTCCTGGGAGCATTCAGCCGGAGAGTATATAAAGCTTTATTATAGGGCTATGGAGAAGAATACTGGTAGAAAAGAGTTGTAATAAAATTATTTTTTATATATTAAAAAGCCGAAGATTTCTTCGGCTTTTTAATATACTTGTGAGAGTTTTACACGAGGCATTTTGGGTAGAATGCAAATGGAAGTAGAAAGCCCGGCGTAAAAAGACGAAAACTATCGAATGTCTGATTCAAACAGATTATAGGTGTTTCTAGGTCAAAACGCTCAACTAATCTTTGACGGCATCTTCCACACGGGGTGGCGAATTCATTTGCGTCAGGTTCGCCAGTATTGGGTGCTCCAGCAGTTATGATGTACGCTGCTTTTTCTGCTCCAGCATCGTTCCAATTACCGATTGCAGTTGCTTCTGCACAATAACCGTCATGGTTGATGGTTTCATTGTTCGAGCCGGTTATGACCTTTCCTGATTCTGTAATAATGGCTGCTCCTACCAGAAAACCGGAATATGGAGCGTAAGCTTTTTTTCTGGCCTCCAGAACAGAATTGATAGAAGCCTTTACTTCCATCGGAAGAGCCTCTACCGGATATACTTCGGTTAATTTAAAACTTCCTTTTAAATTTTTACATACGGACATTATAACTCCTCCTTTGTTTATATTTTACCTCAAGAATTTGAACTATGCTACTGTATCAATAGTTTGCTACCTTACTTTTCTTGTTTCCTGTGAAACTACAGAATCCTGTAAAACCACCTCCTGTTTATACTTTCTAACCAGAATTCTGGTTGGAATATTGAATCTACTGAATCATTTAAAAAAAAGACAATTGTTACCTTTAATTTTATCATCTTTAGAAGTTCAAGTAAAGAAATATCTACACCAATTTCTACACAAATGCACATAAAGACACATAAAACACATAGTATTATATAAGCTGTATTTCTTAGCATTTTTCATTGAATTTTACCCTATAAACTAATAGAATTGTTTAAGAAAGCGAAAATTTTTTTATATATCAACTGATCACTAAAATATAGGAGTAAAAATTATGCGGCACA
Source organism: Clostridiales bacterium UBA4821 (assembly GCA_002402315.1). GTDB lineage: Bacteria > Bacillota > Clostridia > Acetivibrionales > UBA4821 > UBA4821. The sequence goes on along the minus strand of DHFP01000072.1, from coordinate 20,319 downwards.
AGCAAGAAATTATATTCGAACTACTATCACAAGCCTACCCTGACGTATACTGCCAGCTTAAGCACAGTAACCCGTTCGAGCTGCTTATTGCGGTTATGCTTTCGGCTCAATGTACCGATAAAAGAGTGAATCAAATAACTTTTGAATTATTTCAAAAACTCAAAACCCCCAGGAATTTCATAGAAGCCGGAGAGGACAGGCTAGGTGAAATGATAAAGTCCTGTGGTCTATATAAAAATAAAAGTAAAAACATAATAGAAACCTGCAAAATCCTTCTGGAAAAGCACAACGGAAAGGTTCCGGATACGATGGAGGAGCTGGTTGATTTACCGGGAGTGGGAAGAAAGACTGCCGGCGTCGTTTTAAGTAATGCCTTTGGCATTCCGGCAATGCCTGTAGATACTCATGTATTCCGGATCTCTAACAGAATAGGACTGGTTAATGCCAGTGATGTCGAAAAAACAGAAAAACAATTAATGGAACAATTTCCAGAAAAGTTATGGATAAAACTTCACCATTTGCTTATTTATCACGGTAGACAGACATGTCATGCTAAAAAACCGGAGTGTAAAAAATGTAAAATTAAAGAACATTGTGACTTTACCAATGTAGTATTTAAATGATATAATGATACAGATTAAATTTTTTGGAGGTAAAGATGGCACACGAGATCAATAAGAAGACGGTACTTGTAGAAGAAAGAACTAATGAGAAACAAAAGTTTAATCAGGAAGATCTAATCTTTGCTTTAGACATTGGAACTAGAACTGTAGTTGGCGTTGTAGGAATAGAGGAGAATGGAAAGTTCAAGGTTCTAGCTGTTGAAATAATTGAACATAAGAACAGGGCTATGCTTGATGGGCAAATCCATGATATTACCCTGGTGGCTGAAATCGTTTCGGGTATTAAGGAGAAGCTTGAAAGAAAAATTGGTGGAAAGCTTGAAAGAGTTGCTATAGCAGCTGCTGGTCGTGTTCTCAAGACATATTCGGTAAAGGTCGAAAGAGCGCTTGAGCCCAATAAAGAAGCGACCAAGGAAATGGTCAGCAGTCTGGAACTGGAAGCTATTCAACAGGCTCAATTACAGCTTGAATCTGAGCAGAAGCAAGAAGAGAAGATTGTTTTCTACTGCGTTGGATATAGTATTATATCATATTATCTAAACGGATATGTAATTTCAAGCCTGCTTGGGCATAAAGGGAAAAGTATTGGCGCCGAAGTATTAGCAACATTCCTGCCTCATGTTGTAATAGATAGTTTGTATACTGTAATGAATAGAGTTGGACTTGAGGTGATAAACTTAACACTTGAGCCAATTGCTGCAATTAATGTGTGTATTCCTCCAAATCTGAGGCTCTTGAATCTGGCATTGGTTGATATTGGTGCAGGGACTTCCGATATTGCTATTACGAAAGACGGGGCTGTCATTGGTTATGCGATGGCGCCGGTGGCCGGAGATGAGATTACCGAGAAGATAGCACATCACTATCTTATTGACTTTAATACAGCCGAATCCATAAAACTAAAACTAAATAATGAAGATGAAAAGAATGTAAAATTTACTGATGTTCTTGGAATGAAAAGACAGGTTGATAAGAAGGAAATATTCAAGGTTATTCAGGAAAGTATTGTTCACTTGGGAGAAATCATTGCCGAGAAAATACTTGAGTATAATCAAAAGGCTCCAAATGCTGTTTTCTGTGTTGGAGGTGGAAGCCAGATAAGGGGACTTACAGAAGTGCTGTCCGAAAGATTGGGATTGTCTCTTGAAAGGGTTGTGGTCAGAGGAAGAGATATGATACAGTCGGTTAAGTTCTCAGGTAAGAAATTAGCTGGACCTGAGGCTATTACACCTCTAGGCATTGCCGTTAATTCTATGCAGCAGAAAGAACATGATTTTTTAAGTGTTACCTTGAATGGTAAGAAGATAAGACTATTCAACTCTAAAAAGCTAAATGTTGCGGATGCTTTAATTTTAGTAGGTTTTGATCCGAGACAGTTAATTGGAAGAACCGGCAAGAGTGTTACATTTGAAATAAATGGAGAAAAGAAAACCATTAGGGGTGAATTTGGTAAGGCTGCGGTTATTACTGTGAATGGTGAGCAAGCAAACATGGAAACACTATTGCAGCCAAGTGATATCATTGATGTAACTCCTGCAGTTGATGGTAAGCCTGCAAAACCGGCTATCGGAGATGTTATCGACTTAAACGAAAAGAAAGTTGTTTATAACAAGCTTACAATAGATATTACTCATAAGGTAACAATAAATGGCAATGTTGCTGATTCTTCTACCTTTATCCGTGAAGGAGACAAAGTTAATTATTCAATAATCAATGCAGCGGAAGACTTTGCCGGATCACTTGAGATGGATGTTTCTAGATACAAAATAATAGTAAACGGTAAAGAAGTCAGCAGAGATTATTCACTTTGTAACGGCGACATAATAGAGTTTATTGAAAACAGCATTAATGATATGAGTGCATATGAAGAAGCAGTACCAATCTTAGAGCAGGATTATGATATTGACCAGTATGAAGAATATATGAACAGTAAACAGTCTGACAGTATTAAGAATCAGGACGTAGTAGTAGATTCTATGGATGCCAGTGAGGGCAAAATCTATACAAAAAGTGGAAGGATTATTACAGTTTCGGTTAATGGTAAGAGTATTGTTATTGATGGTAACAAGAATGATTACATGTTTTTAGATGTATTTAATAGTATTGATTTTGATATGACAAAAGTAAAAGGATCTGTAGCTTTCAGACTAAATGGGAGGGAAGCTGGTTTTACCGACACTATAACACATGGAGATGTTATTGAAATAACCTGGGATCAAAACTAAGGGTGTGAAACAAGTGATAAAGGGTTCTCCTAAAGAGAGGTACTTTACAACATTTACATGGTATTTCCTGGCTATAATACTGATTTATGTTGTGATAAAAGATTGTATAATAAACTTTAGTCCTAGTAACTTTCTAAAAGATACTATATTTCTTGGTATTTTTGCATCAATAAATCTGATTAGGAAGTTTCTATTGGACTTTGGCGTATATGAGTTGGACTATTTTTACCTCCGATCAAGATTGATTGAAGTGTTATTGGTTTGCTTTGCTTTCTTTTATTTAAGTTTTAGCCCCTGGATAGCCGGCTTTATTCTTGGGATGGTTATTATAGTTACTGTTTTGGAAGGACAGCAGGTTGGGATGCATGCCACCCTGCTGTCCTTTCTCGTTTCCATATTCTTTGTTGGATTAACCGGAGGGTTGAGTAATAGAATTCAAGCTGAATATATATCATTTTTATTACTTATTGCATCAAGTGCTGCTGGATGGTATGTGATGGCAAAAATTTCGCAAGAGAAGTATGATGATAACAAAAGGAATGAGGATGATTACCAGAGTATAATTAAAGAGAAGGAACAGGCGTTGGAACTGTTAAAAGGTTCAGACGAAAAGAATGAAAAGATGAAAGAAAAAATAATAAACCTTGAAGACATTAACGAAGAGCTTAAACTGATCTTGAATAAATATTATGAGTTTCATCATATTAGCAGTATTGTTGGTTCGATATATGATATAAATGGCTTAATGAAATTTATGAATGAAACCATTATTGAGATAATAGAAGCCGATTATTCAACTATATTTCTCTTTGAACCCAAAAGAGGTTCATTAGAGATTCAAAATACCAATATTATAAATGAGGATAATCTGCAAAAGCTGAAAAAAAATATTAACAACGATATTATATTTGACATAATTGAAAACGGAACACCTTTTGTGGTTAATTTTGTTGAATCCTCTGACGATTACGAATTTGTAAGGGGCCGGGATGTTAAGTCATTTGCGTGTATGCCTATCAGTACAACCAAGAAAAAATATGGTATGGTTCTTATTGAGAGTAATGAGTTTAACAAGTTCCATGATGAGAATCAGAAATTAATAATGCTGATTGGGCATCAATTATCGACATCCATTGAGAATCTTGAATTATATAAACGAATGAAGGAATTAGCTACTACCGACGGATTAACAGGCATATACAATAGGCTTTATTTCCAGGAAAGGCTGTCCAAAGAACTTAAGATTGCCCATGAACATGACTACCCCCTTTCTCTGGTCATATTCGATATTGACCATTTTAAAAAGGTTAACGATACATATTCGCATCTAATAGGTGATAAAGTTCTAAAGATAGTTACTTCTGTAATAAAAAATTCAATTAGAAGGTCGGATATGATTGCGCGATACGGAGGGGAAGAGTTCATTATTCTTTTTCCGAATATGGATTTAAAAAGAGCAGAAGAAACATGTGAAGTTTTAAGGAAAAAGATTGAAGCTACGACCATTACTAGCGGAAGTATAAGTTTAACTATTACAGCAAGCTTTGGAGTATCAAATTATCCTGAAAATGCTTTTGGTGAAGAAAACATGGTGAAAGCTGCAGATAGGGCTTTATATGAAGCAAAAGGCACGGGCAGAAATCAAGTTAAGGTTTCAAAGGAGCAATTATTTTAGTTTTTGTAGTTTTATTTGAAAAATCATAATAACTATAATTCCCGGTTAGAATAAATCTATCGGGATTATTTTTTTAGGTAATTCTTAAAAAAATTAATAATCTTAAAAAAATAGTTTGCGTTGCAGGAGTTATGTGGTTTTTTAAAAAGAAGACAATTAACAGAATTGAAGAAAAGGTTGATGAAATATCCAGCGAGATGGATAAAATGAAGATTGCCGAGTATGTTGAGATGATTGAACATCCTAGAAGAATGCTATGGGCTAACTTCATTGTAGGTCTTATTCGAGGCTTTGGTATGGCTGTAGGGTTCACCATACTAGGTGCAATCATTTTGTATGCTCTAAGGTGGGCTGTAAGGCTAAACCTTCCTCTTATCGGTGAATTTATTGCTGAACTGGTTAAAATTGTACAGGAGAATATGAGTAAGGAACGATGAAATAATAAAACCCGATTTTTAAGTGAGATATTTTTCGACAAGACAAGGCGGAGGAAAGCGTAATAATTGGTTTATTGCAACTGACGGCAACGCAGTATTGGCAAAAAATAGCCGCTTAAAAAAATGGGAATTTATTATTTCATCGTTCCTAAGTAGAACGGAGGTTAATATATGGAACAGGCTGACAAACTATTTTTCAAAAGCCTTCTAATTAAACAGAAAGAAGATTTATTAGGTACCTTAAAGAAGATGGACGACCATGGAATTGGGAGTCCGGATGAATTTTCAGCCCAAGAGTTATCTTTATATGATAACCATCCTGCTGATTTAGGAACTGAACTGTTTAGTATGGGTATGAACCTTAACTTAAAGGTACACGAGTTATTTCAGGTTAGAGAAATTAATGATGCATTAGATAGACTTGAAAAAGACAAATATGGAGTTTGCGAATATTGCGGTACAGAAATAAGCAAAGATAGATTAGAAACAAGGCCGCAGGCAAGGTTATGCATTGAGTGTGCAAAGTCACGTGATGTAGATATGGAATACCTTGAGAGAGAAAGACCCGTGGAAGAAAAGGTCTTGGCTGCACCATTTGACAGGGGCTATCCTGATGAAAAGGATGAAGACGAATACGAAGGTCTTGATCAGTGGAACGACCTTATGAAGTACGGGTCTTCTTCAACACCTCAGGATATGGGACCTGGCAAGGAATATGAAGAATTCTATACAAACAAGGTAGACAAGCAGGGTATAGTAGACCCTATGGATAATATCTCAAATGAGGAGTATAAAAAGCAGCTGCCGGATTGAGTGCATATACTTTACTGATGTTATATGGGTAACCATTAATCCTGTTTATGGCGGTTACTCATTTTCTTTTTCCATAAAATATTACAGTAGATAGTTACAACCTCAATTTTTTTATATATAATTTATGTATAATAATAAAACAGAAGAAGGTGAGTTAATGCTAAAGGATATTCTAAAAGAATTAACCCAACTTTATGGTCCGCCGGGACATGAAAAATACCTGGTTGATTCTATATCAAAATTATTCAGCAAGTATTGTGATGAAGTAAAAGTTGACAAGCTGTTTAATGTTATAGGCTTAAAAAGGGCTAATCCAGACAAGGAAGCGGCTTTTAAAGTCATGATTGCCGCTCATGTTGATGAAATTGCCATGATGGTTACCGAAATTGACAAGAAGGGTTTTATCAAGTTTGCTCCGGTTGGAGGAATTGACCCAAGGATATTACTTTCTCAGGAAGTTATAATACATAGCAGAAAAGAGGTTTATGGGGTGATTGGTGCTAAACCCCCACATTTAATAAGTGAAGAGGAAAAGAAAAAAGCTGTTTCGGTTGAAGATTTTTATATTGATACCGGAATGTCAGAGAATGAAGCAAAAGACATAATAGATATTGGAGATACCATAACCTTTAAGCCTTACTGGTCGGAGCTGCAGAATGAATTTGTATCATCCAAATCCTTGGATAATAGGGCTGGAGTGGCATCGATGATAGGTATTTTGGAAGAGATAAAGCACCTCAAACATGAAGTTGATATAATATGTGTAGCTACTTCACAGGAAGAAGTAGGCCTTAGAGGTGCTCTGGTTAGCGCTTACGGTATTAATCCTGATGCAGCAATAGTCATTGACGGCTGTCACGGTGATATGCCCGGATTGGATAAAGAGGAAACTTACACTCTTGGCAAAGGCCCGGCAATAGCAATTGGACCCAATATTCAGCCTGAACTGGCAGAGTACCTTAAACAAGTGGCCAAATGTGAAAATATACCTTACCAGATTGATGTTGAGCCGGGTAACACCGGGACGGATGCATGGGGTATACAGGTATCACGTTCAGGTATACCAACCGTTCTCGTTTCAATTCCTCTTAGATATATGCATTCTACAGTGGAAACCATAAGCATTGTTGATTTGAAGAATACATCAAGACTTGTTGCACATTTTCTAAAAAGGCTTGATGAAAAACTGGAGGGAATGAAATGCTTCTTAAGGAATTAACCATGGCGCGAGGAATGTCCGGAGATGAGCATGAAATCAGAGAGGTAATTAAAAGTTATATAAATTCCCATGTAGATGAATGTAGGAGAGATATTACAGGTAATCTCTATGCCATTAAAAGCGGAAGGAAAATTGATAAAAAGGTTATGCTGGCAGCTCACATGGATGAAGTAGGATTAATGATTACTTCAATAACCGATAGCGGGATGCTGAAATTTAGAGCAATTGGCGGAATAGATGATAGGATTCTTGCCTCTAAGCGGGTTTTGGTAGGAACAAAAAAGATTCCGGGAATAATAGGTATTAAGCCTGTTCATCTACTGGAAGGTAATGAAAGAAAACAAGGTATTAAGATTAAACAAGTATATATAGATATCGGGTGTACAAAAAAAGAAGAAGCTGAGAGATTGGTGAGTCTGGGTGATTATGTTTACTACGACAGTGAATTTGTAGATATGGGAAATGGCATTCTAAAATCAAAAGCCTTTGATGATAGGGTGGGATGTGCTGTGTTGATAGAGATTTTAAAACAAAGATATGAATTTACACTTCAGGCTTGCTTTACAGTGCAGGAGGAAATCGGATTAAGGGGATCTGGTATTGCAGCTTATACTTTAAAACCTGATATAGCAATAATAATTGAAGGAACAACCTGCTCGGATGTAGCTGGAAGTGAGGAGCATGAAATGGTTACAAGGATGAGAGGGGGACCGGCAATATCCATCATTGATAAGACGTCAATCGGAAATAAGGGACTGGTTAAAGCGCTGCTGGAAACAGCTAGGGAAAACAATATTAAGGTGCAGATTAAAGAAGGGGTGTACGGTGGGACTGATGCAGGAAAAATACAGACGTCCATGGAGGGCATACCTACAGTTGTAATTTCCATACCTTGCAGGTATATTCACTCGCCAAACTCTATTATGTGTATTGATGACTTAAATGATACCGTTAATCTTATTGATAGATTTTTTCGTAAGCTGGAGGGAAATAATTTTAGTCTTGAGACTAAAATCAGTCCTGAGTCCTGAGTGCTAATCTGTATAGCTGGCTCAAAGATGTCCGTCCTGAGTAAAAACCCAAAAGATTTTTTTAACTCAGGACTCAGCACTCAGGACTAGGATAAATACTTAGGGAGGTATAAGATGATTGAACTATTAGCTAAACTGGTTGCTGTCAGCGGTGTTTCAGGTAATGAGGAAAAAATTGCGCAGGTTATTAATGAAGAAATTAAAGCATATGTTGATGAAATCAAAACTGATGCAATGGGAAACTTGATTTGCATAAAAAAAGGTACTGAGAAGAGGATTATGCTGGCAGCTCATATGGATGAAACAGGAGTGATTGTTACCCATATAGATGATAATGGATTTTTAAGATTTTCAGGTATGGGAGGGATAAACCACTTCTATTCACTTCATCAGAAAGTAGAATTTTACAACGGTACAATTGGAGTAATCAGCTATGAAGAGCAGGTTGAGAATCTAAAAGATTTAAAGCCGGAGAAAATGTATATTGATATTGGAGTCAGAACCAGGGAAGAAGCCCGGAAGAAGGTTGGTATAGGTGATGTGGCTGCCTTTGTCGGAACCTTTGCAGTCAATGAGAATATGGTTATATCAAAAGCGCTGGACGACCGTGCCGGATGTGCAGTTTTAATCGAAACAGCCAGAGCATTGAAAGATAATAACAATGAAATATATTATGTTTTTACCACCCAGGAGGAAGTAGGATTAAGGGGAGCTAAGACAGCAGCGTATGCGGTTAATCCTGACCTGGCCATAGTTGTAGATGTTACTAACCCAGGTGACACACCAAATGCCAAGCCGTCACTACTAAAAATCGGGAATGGGCCCATAATAAAAATCATGGATAGGGCCTCCATAATTCATCCGGAGATGAAGGAGCTATTGATTAATTCTGCCAAGGCGTTGAATATGAACTATCAGTTAAAGGTTGCAACATCAGGAGGAACAGATGCCGGAGCAATAAGCGTTTCAAGGGAAGGTGTACCAACAGCTTCAATTGCCGTTCCTTGCAGGTATTTGCATAGTCCTGTTGAGATGATTGACATTAATGATGCAATAAATGCAGCCAAATTAGTAGAAAAGGCAATATATAAACTATAGATAAATATTAGTTAATATAGTAAAATATAATAGCATTAAGAAAACAGAAGGGGGAGTTATTATGGTATATTCAAAGAAGGCTCAGGCTGTAAGTCCTTCGACAACCTTGGCTATAGATTCGAAAGCAAAGAAAATGAAAGCTGACGGCATAAATGTTATAGGTTTTGGAGCAGGTGAACCGGATTTTGATACACCGTTACATATTAAAGAAGCTGCTATTAAGGCTATTAATGAGGGATTTACCAAGTATACGCCGGCAGCCGGTACTCTTGAGATCAGGGAAGCCATATGTAGAAAATTTAAGAAGGATAACGGGCTTGACTACACGCCGGCTCAAATTGTTGTGAGCAATGGTGCCAAGCATTCCTTGCTTAACACTTTCCAGGCAATTCTTAACCCTGGGGATGAGGTTATTCTTCCTTCGCCATACTGGGTAAGTTATCCGGAGATGATAAAGCTGGCGGATGGTGTTGCTGTATTGCTTGAGACTACAGAAGAAAATAACTTCAAGTTTAAGATCGGGGATTTATTGAAGAAAATTACTTCAAAGACAAAAGCGTTGGTATTGAACAGCCCAAGCAATCCAACCGGTATGGTTTATTCTAAAGATGAATTGATGGAGATAGCAAAAATTGCAGTTGATAAACAAATATTCGTAATTTCAGATGAGATTTATGAAGAATTAATTTACGATGGTCTAAGCCATAAAAGTATTGCATCTCTGGGAGAGAAGATAAAAGACTTTACTATAGTTATAAACGGAGTATCCAAGGCATACTCAATGACCGGATGGAGAATAGGGTATACAGCCTCTAACCAGGAAGTAGCAAAGATAATGTCAAATGTACAAAGCCATGCTACTTCAAATCCGAATTCTATTGCTCAAAAGGCTTCAGTGGCAGCTCTTGAAGGTTCAAAGGATGATATTGCTGCTATGAGAGAAGAATACCAGAAAAGAAGAAACTATATGGTAGAGAAGATAAATTCCATACCAGGTCTTTCGTGTAAAAAACCTTCGGGAGCATTCTATGTAATGATGAATGTTTCACAGCTTATGGGCAAGAGCTACCAGAGAAGAACTATCAATAATTCAGATGAATTTGCGGAGGTATTATTAGAAAAAGCAAATGTTGCTGTTGTACCTGGTTCCGGATTTGGTGTGCAGGGTTACGTAAGACTTTCATATGCAACTTCAATGGCCAATATTGGAGAAGGGTTAAGCAGGATTGAAAAATTTGTTAAGGAGTGTGGCAACCTATGAGCAAATCTATTTGGAATGCAATCATATGAGGCGGAGTGATGCTGGCAGAAGCAGCCATGATTAAAAGTGGAAACGGTAATAATTTTATTATGGTACTGGTTCCACCTATGTTTGGTTTCTTTTTGACTGAAGCGTTTCTTTTTAAAGAAAGCAAATAAAGAGATATTTAGAAAGGAAATCCTTATGAAAAACACTTATGAAAATCCGCTTGGTTCCAGATATGCAAGCAAAGAGATGTTGGAGCTTTTTTCGCCGGACATGAAGTTCAAGACATGGCGCCGGCTGTGGATTGCTTTAGCAGAGGCAGAGAAGGAACTGGGTCTGGACATCACGGATGAACAGATTGAGCAGTTGAAGAAGTATAAAGATGAGATTAATTATGATATTGCTGAGAGGAAAGAGAAGGAATTAAGGCATGATGTTATGGCACATATTCATGCCTATGGAGAACTATGTCCGGACGCAAGACCAATTATTCACCTGGGCGCAACATCTTGTTATGTAGGTGACAATACTGACATTATTATAATGACAGAGGGGTTAAATATCCTTAGAAGTAAGTTGATAAACGTAATAGCAAACCTATCTGAATTTGCAATAAAATATAAGGATATGCCTACATTAGGCTTTACACATTTCCAGCCAGCCCAGCTTACAACGGTAGGAAAGAGGGCAACTTTATGGATTCAGGATCTACTGATGGACCTTGAAGACTTAGAATTCACTTTTAAAAATATGAAGCTGCTCGGGTCAAAAGGAACAACTGGTACGCAAGCTAGTTTTTTGGCCCTATTTAATGGAGACCATGAGAAGGTAAAAAAACTGGAGAGTATTATTGCTGCAAAAATGGGGTTTGCTGAAACCTTTGCAGTTTCCGGCCAGACCTATCCCAGAAAACTCGACAGCAGGGTTTATAACGTACTTGGAGCAATAGCTCAAAGCGCATACAAGTTTAGTAATGACATCAGACTGCTGCAGAGTATGAAGGAAATTGAGGAACCGTTTGAAGAAAAGCAGGTTGGTTCTTCAGCCATGGCGTATAAGAGAAATCCAATGAGAAGTGAAAGAATGGGTTCACTTGCCAGGTATGTAATTGTCAATATTCTGAATCCGGCGCTTACAGCTGGAACTCAATGGTTTGAAAGGACTTTAGATGACTCTGCAAATAAGAGGCTGACAATATCGGAAGGATTTTTGGCTGCTGATGCAATACTGAACATTTACCTTAATGTTTCATCGGCACTGGTTGCTTATCCAAAGGTAATCAATCAGCATGTGCTTAATGAACTTCCATTTATGGCAACTGAAAATATTCTAATGGAAGCTGTTAAAAAAGGCGGGGACAGACAGGAACTTCACGAGCGGATACGTATACATTCTATGGAGGCAGCCAGGTTGGTCAAGGAAGAAGGCAAAGAAAATGACCTTATTAAAAGGATAACTGTTGATCCAAGCTTTAACATGAGTTATGAAGATATTACCAATGTACTAAAACCATCGAATTATGTTGGTAGATCTCCGGAACAGGTACAAGAATTTATCGACAAAAATGTAAAAACTATCCTTGATAAACAGAGCAAAGTCTTGGGAATCAAGGCTCAGCTGAACGTATAGGACTGTAGTCCTATTTTAGGATATGCTGAAGGAATTTAAAGAATTTCATCGAAATATATAAATATAAAGATAAATTTCTTAGAGGCAGGGCTAGCCCCATCTTGAGGCTGAAGTTTCAAGGCCTAACCTGTCTAGCGATATCAAAGAAAGCAGCGTGAGTTGCTTTCTTTCTTTTGCAAGGGATAAATTATTTATTGAATAGAATTAAAGATTATGTTATTATATTTTTCAAATAGTGTGCTAGTTCAGTTGGGAGTATAATTTAGCAGCATATTAAAAAAACATGGGGATGTAGCTCAGCCTGGGAGAGCACCACAATGGCATTGTGGGGGTCGAGAGTTCGAGCCTCTTCATCTCCACCAAATACAGGAGGACTGTAACCACAGTCCTTTTTGAGTTTAAGGAATAAGTCCTGTTTTATTAAGAAAATAAAATGTAAAATAAAAAATTTGTGATAAAATTATTTTGGTTACACTTGTTAATGATTGCATTTATATAGCTAGGAGGGTAAAATGGGAAAAGAAATAGAAAGGAAATTTCTAGTTAAGGATACATACTATAAGCAGTTAACAGAAGGTATTCTGTATAAGCAGGGATATATATGCAGTGAACCTGAAAGGGTTGTAAGAGTAAGGGTTATTGGCAGCAAGGGATTCATTACTATTAAAGGAAAGGTTTCAGGTTTTTCCCGATCAGAATACGAATATGAAATTCCAATTAATGATGCTGATGAAATGATTAGCAGCTTGTGTGAGAAGCCGATAATTGAAAAATACAGATATAAGTTTGTATATAGAGGATTCACATGGGAAGTAGATGAATTTCTTGGAGATAATCAAGGCCTTGTAATAGCAGAAATAGAATTAGAGAATGAGGGGGTTCAATTTTGTATACCGGAGTGGATTGGAGCAGAAGTAACCGGTGACCCCAGGTACTACAATTCAAATTTAATTAAAAAACCGTATAAAACCTGGTAAGGAAAATATGTAAAAGATTAGGAAACAATTGTAAATGAGAATATATGATATTATAATGTAAGGGAAAAATAAAGGGATAAATTAATCAATTAATTATTATAATGTTTAAGTAAGCAATTAAAAAGGAGTGATTTCTTGAATTGGTTGGATAAACTGGAAAGAAAGTTTGGATTCCTGGCAATTAAAGGGTTGATGACATATATAATAGGAGCCACTGCACTTGTGTATTTGCTTATGCTATCAAACCCGCAGAACATAGAAAAGCTGGTGCTAATTCCTTCAAAGGTTTTGGAAGGCGAAGTTTGGAGGTTATTTAGCTATATATTTATTCCTCCGACTACTTCTGTATTTTGGATTATATTTATACTATACTTCTACTATATGGTAGGCAGCGGACTTGAACAAGAGTGGGGAAGTTTTAAGTTTAATATCTATTATTTAATTGGGATGATTGCGACAACTATTGCAGCTTTTGCATTCGGTGGTATAGCTACGGCAGTATATTTAAACTTATCACTTTTCCTTGCATTTGCATACTTATATCCTGATTTCGAGATTTTATTATTCTTTATACTACCTGTAAAGGTGAAATATCTTGCATGGTTCAACTGGATACTTATCGGCTATACTGTTATCTTCGAACCGCTTCCACTTAAGGTTATGGCAGCTGCTTCTGTTGCAAACTATTTCGTGTTCTTTGGTAAGGATATTATTACCCGGACTAAGACAACCAGACAGTCCTATCAAAACCGTAAAAGGTTGATGGCTGATATACCTAAAAACTTCACAATACATAGATGTACAATATGCGGAATAACTGAAAAGGACGATCCTAAAATGGAATTCAGGTATTGTTCAACCTGTGAAGGTGATTATGAATACTGTATGGTTCATCTTAAGGCACATGAGCACATCAAGGAAGAGAATCAGGATAGAGGATTAAGTGATTAAAAATATATATAAAAAGATAGAGGGCTGTAGACAAAGCTGTCCATAGATTGATAAATTGATTACAAAATGAAGGAGGAAAGCATGGAGAATGAATCATTAAAAACGCTGGTAATTTATTATTCCCGAAGGAAATACGAGATTTGTTGCCGAAACAATCGCTCATGAAATTGGAGCAGACCTGCTTGAGCTTAAACCCCAAGAATGATATAAGCTCAAAGGGTTTTATTGAATTATATTAACTTTCTCCCCATCACTGATGAAATTCTGACCTTCTAAAATTAGCGTATTTCCAACTTCAAGTCCTTCTGTCACTTCTGAGAATTTCTCATTAGACAGACCAATTTTCACAGGTTTTTTTACGATTATGCCATCCTTAGCAATATAAGCGTATTGAATTCCATTATCAGGTACAATTCCTTGGTTCGGAACTACTATAACATTTTCTTTCTTTTCTACAACTAATCTTGTTTTAGCAAACATACCGGTCTTTAATCTTTTATCAGAATTTAATATTGCTGCTTTGACGATGTATTGATATGTATTATCACTAGCTGCCGGACTAATGTTTGTTATTTCAGCATTAAAGGTTTTATCATTTACTGTATCAACCTTAAAGGTTAACTTTTGACCGACTTTAAGCGTGTTGATAAGTTTTTCTGATAAGTTAAACTCAATTGCAAGGTTATTGTTATTTACCAAAACAATTGCAGGACTTGCAGATGAAACTGCTTCTCCAACATTTATATTTTTACTTGCAATTGTTCCTGACACAGGGGCGTAAACTCTCATATTGTCAAGTTGTGCTCTGCTCATGGGTGCATAAATTTTCAAAATTACCCTTTGAAAAAAACCTGAGGATTATGATCTTGTGTTCATAGGCTCACCGGTTTGAGCTGAAGAAACAATAGTAATTGTGTATGTGTGAATGCTGTCTTTCGATATAAAGGCAGCATTTATTTATTGACTTTTATTTTGCATCGAATGAAAAGCATGACCCAGAGCTATTAAAGTGGTGGAATTGGAAGGATGAGTGATTTTAATTGGGGGAGGGTGTGTATGGTGAAAAAAGTTAAAATGGTGTTAGAATTATAATAAGAAGAATATTATAGTTAAGAGAACATATAATTTTAGTACAAAAGTTCAATAAGCAGCCGAAAACCGACAAAAGTGCCGCGATGTGAGGATTCATAAAGCGGCATGCTTTATGATGATAATTTAAAGGGGTTTATCAGAATGAAAAGAGTTCTTGTTAGTGCTGTGTTGTTTTGCATATTAATAAATGCAGGATGTTCAAAAAACCAACCGGAGGACAGCAGAATTGTTACTCATTCGCATAAAGAAAAAGGTGATATTGTTATGAAGCAGAACCTATTATGCCTGATGCTGGCCTACCCTGAAAACATAATAGGCGTAGAATGTGATGAAAACGGCTGGGTGTACGTTGCTATGAAATCCGGAAAGCGCATACTTTATGATGACAAGAGAACAAAGACATACGATGAGAAGATGGAGACACCTGACTTGCAGGATATGATGGAACAGGGTTATCCTCTTTATGATATTGATAATCTATTGGATAAAGGTAACGACCCCGGGCGTGTGAGAGTATATGCTATGTTAAAAGAGGTCTATGGAGAATCAAGAAAGCAGATAGAGGCCAATCTGGTGACAGTACGGTTTGGCTACAAGAACTGCAGGTTTAACAGCAGTAACAAAGCGGCCGAATCTTTGAAAAAAGCTGGCGTCGAGCTTACAGAACTTATCAATAAACATAAAAGTGTAAGTGCGTTTATTTATCCGGTAGGAGGAACATACAGCTACCGGCTTATTTCAGGTACCAACCGGTTAAGTGCTCATTCATTCGGAACAGCTGTTGACCTCTCTGTCAGTAAATATGATTACTGGAAGTGGGCATCGAGAGAGCAGGGACAAAAGAGGTTGGACTCCTATCCGAAAGAGATTGTCAGGGTTTTTGAAAACAATGGATTTATCTGGGGAGGCAAGTGGGGACATTTTGACATAATGCATTACGAGTACCGGCCTGAATTGATCTTCAAGTCACGGTACTTTGCAGGTAAACCTTTATCGGATGAGTGTTGGTTTAAAGGAATAGAGACTGAAGATGCCGATATAAAAAACTATATACAGCTAATTGATAAGGCATTAAAATAAGCAGATTCTTGGATTTAGGTGGAATTTTTACTCCTTTCCAAAACCTTTGGGTCAAGTGGACAGGTTCTATGACAACTTTTATGGTACAGCTAATAATTGATGTTATTATTCAATCTCGCCGATATATATTTTTCCATGTTCAACAAACTGCCTTATATGTTTGTCAAAACCTGATTCTCTCATTACGGCCATGTAAAATCTAAAGCAAAAAGGAACTCCTTGTAACTAAAATTAGTAGTTATAAGGAGTTTTCAGTTTGTCAATTATTAAGAGTTTATCCGCAAATAATTGTACTACTCATTGACTGCTGATTTTCCAAAATACTTCGTTGTCGTCAGTTGCAATAAAGCAATTATTACGCTTTCCTCCGCCTTGTATTTTGAAAAATCATCTAGCCACTTAGCAGCACCCTTATTCACGGATAAGCTCTTAATTTTCCCTTAATGCAACACTAGAAGGTACTGCCCCCATTTTTGCTCTTTTACTGTCTAAAAGCAATGCTCTTTATCTTCAGGTTCTTCTTCATACCTTGGAAACGAAACACAATCAGTCATTCCTCCCATGATTCCTTTTGCAAATGTATAGAAAAAGTTTTGTGTTTTTTCTACTTGTAAACCAAAGTGCCAAGGGTATAGTTATACTGGAAAGCAAGAAACATTTGCGGGTTTTTCTTTTATCACAAGATATTGCCCTAAAATCATTTTAATACATTGACTTTAGGGCAATATCATCAAACTATGTTTGAATTCTCTTATACATATTAAAATTACGACTTTACATCAAGTTTAATATTTACATCTTTTAACTGCTTTTGCGTTACTTCTGATGGAGACCCCATTAATAGATCTTGTGCTTTGCTATTCATAGGAAAAGCTATTACCTCCCTAATATTAGGCTCATCTGCAATAAGCATAACAATCCGGTCAACTCCCGGTGCTATACCTGCATGTGGAGGCGCCCCATATTGGAACGCATTAAATAATGCTGGAAATTTATTTTGAATATCTTCAAGGGTATATCCGGCTATTTCGAAAGCTTTTACCATAATTTCCGGATCATGGTTACGTACAGCACCTGAGGACAATTCAATACCATTACAAACAATATCATATTGGAATGCGTAAATATCTAGTGGATTTTTATTTATTAAAGCATCCATTCCACCCTGAGGCATGGAAAATGGATTATGACTGAATTCTATTTTATTAGTATCAGGATCTAATTCATACATTGGAAAATCTACTACCCAGCAGAATTTATATACGTCTTTTTCAACTAAGTCCATCCTTTTACCAAGTTCATTCCTGATAATACCGGATAATTTTTGAGCAGCTTTAATTTGATCAGCAATAAAAAAGATTGCATCTCCGGCCTTTGAGCTTGTAACTTTTATCAATTCATTCCTTATATCATCAGAAATGAACTTTGCAATAGGACCATTAAAAGTCATATCACTATTAACTTTAACCCATGCAAGTCCTTTGGCTCCATTTTCAGCAGCAAAGGCAACCATATTATCAAAAAAGCTTCTTGATTTTGAATCACAATCTGGCGAAGAAATAACCCTGACGGTCTTGTTCTTAAATGCATTAAATTCCGTGTTTTTAAATAATTCAGTTGCATCTTGAATTAACAGAGGATTTCTTAAATCAGGCTTATCGCTGCCATAGTGGAGGATAGCATCTTTGTATGAAATCTTGCTAAACGGTTTACTTACTTTCCAAGTCGAGAATTCAGAAAAAATCTCAGGCATTACGTTTTCAACAACATTAAATACATCTTCCTGAGTTGCAAAGGCCATTTCAAGATCCAATTGATAGAATTCACCCGGTGACCTATCTGCTCTTGCATCTTCATCGCGGAAGCAAGGTGCAATCTGAAAATATCTATCAAATCCGGAAACCATTAATAATTGCTTGAACTGTTGAGGAGCTTGAGGTAAAGCATAAAATTTACCTGGATGTATCCTGCTTGGAACCAAATAATCTCTTGCTCCCTCCGGAGATGAACTTGTCAGTATTGGGGTCTGAATCTCCAAGAAATTTTGTTCAATCATCTTTTTACGCATGCTTTGAATGACCTTAGACCTTAAAATGATATTTTTATGTATTTTTTCATTTCTAAGGTCTAAGAATCTGTATTTTAAGCGCAAATCTTCCCTGGCATCAATTGAGCCGGATATTTCAAAAGGTAATTGATTTGTTGATTTTCCTAGGACTTGAATATCTTCTACAACTATTTCGATCCTTCCGGTTGACAAATTTTCATTAACCATATTTTCTGGTCTGTTGCGTACTTTTCCTGTAATCGAAATGGTTGATTCTTTGCTAATATTCGACATGATGTCTTTTAGCTTTTCATCTTCGGAAATAACGGCTTGAGTTATCCCATAATGATCTCTGACATCAATGAAAATAACTCCTCCATGATCTCTGATGTTTTGCAGCCAGCCTGCAATTTTAACAACTTGTCCGACATTTTTTTGATTCAACTCTCCACAGTTATGTGTCCTATATGCGTGCATTAATAACACCTCTTTCCAAATAATAAACTTTTATAAACAAAAAAACTCCCATCTCTAGCCTATATAGCTAGGGACGAGAGGTTAGTTCCCCCGTGGTGCCACCCTAATAGATTCAACAGAATCCACTTTAATCCTTTAACGCAGGACTACGTGTCAAACTAATGATGGTCAATGCATAGCCACTTTCATCTAACAGGCTCTAAGGTGTCTTTCACTAATGGTTTACCTAAAAGCACTTCCAGTCTAGGTGCTCTCTCCCTGACGGAAACTTAATCAGATACTTTTCCTTATCAACGCCGTATATTAATTTAGTAATCAAATTATATAGTTACTTTCATATATATGTCAATACAAACAGCAATTAAATAACTGAGTAGAAAATGGGTATTGTCACTATAAAAGGCATAGTAGCAGGTACTGTATCTCTTATAATTGCTTTATCAGCCGGAAATCATATTCCAAGCCTAAAAATTGTTGTTGCGGCATTAGTTCTTGGTTTCTTCAGTTATGGCACAAGCATTATCATGTTTATACTTGCAATGCGAAGCCTTGGAGCTGCAAGAGCAAGTGCATTTTTTGGTTCTGCACCCTTTGTGGGAGTCATTATATCCATAGTTTTATTCAGAGATTTGCCAGGAATAAATTTTATGTATTCATTACCGTTTATGATTGCAGGAACAATATTAATTCTTTGGGAATACCATTCACATGTACATAAATAAGCACGAAATAATCGAGCACGAGCATAGACATACACACGATGATAATCACCATATGCATGATCATGAAGGAAATGAAAAAGTGGAGCACTCACATAGCCACGTGCATGAGGAAATGGAGCATACACATTCACATACGCCGGATATTTTTCATAGACATACACATTAATTATGTCATCTCACTGCAAGAGGAGTGCGTCGCAATTTGTCAAAAAAAGTGAGTGAGGGTTTGCATAATAGAAATAGCTAAATTTTCTGTATATAATGAAAATCAAAGTTTTAGGCCACATTGTTATAAATCCAGTACGTATTGATCTTTATAATTTTTCATATTTATTTTATTTTTACTTCACATGTTTTTGTTATAATGGAGAAAAAGTAATAAAGCAGGTGAAAATAATGGATAAAACGATTTTGGTTGTTGATGACGATCAGGATATTGTAAAGCTAATCATAAAAAGTTTAAGATTCGAACAACTTGAAGCAATTCCGGCTTATTCAGGGAAAGAAGCCTTGTCTATACTGAAGGAAAATCACATAGATTTTGTGGTGCTCGATATAATGATGCCGGAAATGGACGGGCTCGAAGTCTGCAGGAATATCAGAAACAATTATAATATCCCTATTCTATTTCTAAGTGCGCGTGACAGAGACATTGATAAGATTATAGGATTGGAAATAGGCGCAGATGACTATATAACCAAACCATTCAGTATCCAGGAGCTTACTTCACGGATTAAAGCACATTTTAGAAAGGTTGACCGCATGTACAAGGAATGGAACGGCCTCAGACAGGATTCTGATATAAATACCTGTATTTTTGTTTCGCCATTGGTTATAAATGATAAGACCTTTGAGGCTTTTTTAGATAACCAGAAGATTGATTTGTCAACCAAGGAATTTCAAATTTTATCCTTTCTAAAAGCTCATCCCAATAACGTCCTAACCCGGAACCGGGGACGCTTCTCAACTACCGCCGG
>DHFP01000057.1 GCA_002402315.1 Clostridiales bacterium UBA4821 | reverse complement strand
AAACTGTGCAGGTTAAAGTGCCGGGGTCGCAAAGCTTCCCCGGCACGGCTCACATCAGCCCGCAATGCGGGCTGAAAGGCGTTTGAAAATCAGGGTCGGATTTGACGCAATGGGGTTGTAAGCGGGGTCGCGCTTTGCAGAATACTGCATTTGTCAAAGGGTTGTATAGGAGTCATTGCTGACCCCTATGATTTTATTTGAAATGTGCAAAAGTCGCCATATCCTCATTTTGATCATCGGGCATGTTTATTCTTCTCGTTCAACTTCATATTTCAAGTTCCTTGGCCAACTTTTGAATTGTTTCAAGTGGAAGCTTAGTCCACTTTTGAATTTTTTCTATTGGCTCTTTATCCTGTAGCATTTCCTTGGCTATTTCAATAGACCTTTCTTCCTTCGCTGAATCCAAAATATCTAACTCCTGCCCAAGGTACGCCAAATATCCATCATACGCACGTCTTTCTTCATCACTCATCATAAGGTAATCCAGTTTCTTTGCAGCTAACAAAATTCCCGGCGATTTAAAATCATCTCTAATTTCACCATGCTTGAAGAAATACACCCATTCGTCAATAGCCTCATCTATCATGTCTTGAAATTTTTCTACATAAATCATGTAATACTCAGGAAATACATCTTTACTGGTTACTACAGACACCTTATCTCCCTTTGACATAGCTTCGTGCAACACAAGAGGCTTCTTTGTGCGTAATCCAACAAGCTCTGTAGTTCCATAATAAATAAAGTCGGTATTTTCCTTTTCATCCACCCTCATTGTGTGGTAAAGAATACTGATCGAAATAACCTTCACCACCTCGCTATATCTGCTTCCAAGCTTCAAACCTTCCACAACTGCCTTTGATGTTCCCCATAGGAGCCTTTGCAGATAATCAGCCTCTCGTTGGTTCTGTATCTCAATTATGATTTGCCTTCCCTGTGAATCCTTGCATTTTAAGTCTACACGATTGAATTTCCTGTTTTCCGCTTCCTGATTACCTTCACTTTCAAGGATATCCAACACCTTGATTTCTTCCTTCAAAAGGTTTGAAAGAAAGGCTTCGAGTACATCAAAGTTGGCTTTGTTGCGTAATATATATTTCATCGCCCAATCAAATCGGACAAGTTTTTTAGCTGACATTGTTCAATCACTCCTCAATTTTACTTCATCTATATTTTAGCACAAATAACGAATGATATGCCATAATATTTTTCAAGGCTTTAGAATCGTTTTTATGCTGTTTTTCATTTCCGTGTGTAATTTCTCTTCTCTAAATTGATTTTAATGACAATCAAACCCATCTCGGGCTACCTATGTTGTGTTTTATGGCTAATAACAAGTAAGGGACTGTCTGCTTTATAACATCCACATTTGTTACTACCGGATCATACTTTACCGTTACCTTTCCCTCGGCCAGATTAACATCAATATCATTTACTCCGTCAATTTCTCCAAGACCATTTTTAATACTCATAACACAATGGTTACACGTCATCCCTTTTACGTTTAAAACTATGCTTTCTTGAGGTCCATTTTCAGTGTTTTGTTTTCTTGCACTTTCATTTCCTTTTCCACCACAACAGCAATGTGACATACATATCTCTCTCCTTTATATTAAATTTATTTTAGGAACGATAAAATAATAAATTCCCATTTTTTAAGCTGCTATTTTCCGCCAATACTGCGTTGTCGTCAGTTGCAATAAACCAATTATTACGCCTTCCTCCGCCTTGTCTTGTCGAAAAATATCTCACTTAAAAATCGAGTTTTATTATTTCATCGTTCCTTAATAACCAGCTTTAAAATGCTTTAACCGTAATGAATTGGTTACAACCGAAACTGAGCTGAATGCCATAGCGCCTCCGGCTATTACCGGTGACAGCAATCCAAATGCCGCAAACGGGATTCCTATTACGTTATAAATAAAGGCCCAGAACAGGTTCTGTTTGATAGTCCTCATAGTCCTTTTGGACAGCTTTATTGCCGTCGGTATGCCCATGAGATCACCCCTCATGAGAGTAACATCAGCAGCCTCCATAGCCACATCTGTACCTGTACCTATTGCTATACCTACGTCGGCAGTAGCCAGTGCAGGTGCGTCGTTTATTCCATCTCCCACCATGCCTACAACCTTGCCTTGTTTTCTAATCTTCTCAACTTCTTCTGCTTTATTCTCCGGAAGGACTTCAGCCAGCACATTTTTTATCCCCACCTGTCCGGCTATGGCCTCGGCAGTCCTTCTATTATCACCCGTAATCATCCAGACTTCGATTCCCATCGATTGGAGTTTTTGTATGGCTTTCTGTGAGTTTTCTTTTACCGTATCAGCCACTGCTATTATGCCGGAGATAGTATTATCCACCGCCATAAGCATTGCAGTCTTGCCTTCCTGTTCAAGC
Source organism: Clostridiales bacterium UBA4821 (assembly GCA_002402315.1). GTDB lineage: Bacteria > Bacillota > Clostridia > Acetivibrionales > UBA4821 > UBA4821. The sequence continues at coordinate 2,438 of DHFP01000057.1, read as the reverse complement.
TTTGCAATATCATCTTCAATGTGAGATATATCTATATTTTTATCTTTCATCAGTTTCCTGTTGCCAACATATATAGCTTTACCATTTACTACACTGAAAATACCATGGCCTGGTATTGCTTCAAAGGTATCAGGGTCATCTACAGTCTCAAATTCATTTTTGCCTTTCTGATATATCGCAGCTCCAAGAGGATGCTCAGATTTCTTCTCTGTCACGGCAGCAAGCCTTAGGAGTTCTTTTTCAGTGAGACAAGGGGACGGTTCTCCTGTCTCACATGTAAGTGAGACAGGAGAACCGTCCCCTTGTCTCACTGAAACTACATCCGTAACTTCCGGTTCACCCTTGGTTATGGTACCTGTTTTATCCAGCACAATGACTTTCATCTTGTATGCCATCTCAAGGTGTTCGCCGCCTTTTATCAAGATACCGTTCTCTGCGCCCTTTCCGGTTCCAACCATGATTGCCGTAGGAGTAGCAAGTCCTAATGCACATGGGCATGCAATAACCAATACTGCGACTGCATTTACTATTGCAATATTAACATTATCTGTAAGAAGGTACCATACGATGGAAGTTACAATGGCAATCAAAACTACAGCAGGTACAAAAATACCCGAAACCTGATCCGCTATCTTCTGAATAGGAGCTTTTGAGCCTTGAGCATCTTCAACCATCTTGATAATCTGCGCCAGTGCCGTGTCTTTTCCAACCTTGGTTGCCTTAAACTTGAAGGTACCAAACTTGTTTATGGCAGCTCCGATTACCTGGTCGCCAGTTTTCTTTTCAACCGGAATGCTTTCACCTGTAAGCATGGATTCATCAACTGTTGAAGTTCCTTCTGCTATTACGCCGTCAGCAGGAACCTTTTCTCCCGGTCTGACTACAACTATGTCCCCAGCTTCAACATCTTCTATTGGTATATCCACTTCTTCATCATTCCGTATTACCCTTGCAGTTTTAGCCTGCAGTCCCATGAGCTTTTTAATGGCTTCCGATGTTTTTCCTTTTGCAACAACCTCTAGATATTTTCCCAATAAGATTAAAGTTATAATGATAGCAGCAGCCTCAAAATATAATCCTTCCATAGCATCTTTAGCCATCACATAGCTATTAAATATATTATAGACACTTAAGAAGTATGCTGCAGTAGTTCCCATTGCAATAAGTACATCCATATTGGCGCTTTTTGACTTTAGTGCATAATACGAATTTTTATAAAATCTATACCCAATAATAAATTGTAAAGGTGTAGCAATCATCAGCTGAAAATATCCATTGTGAAGCAGGCCTACAATCATTCTCGATACTGGATTAACAACATTGTCTGCATGTATTTTGAATAGTGTTAAAAACATTGCAATTACCAATGGGGAGCTTAATATAGCTGATATTACAAATAACCTTCCAAGCTGATGAATTTCTTTTTCCCTTTCTTCCTTTTCACTGTCCCTGCCTGCTTCTTCAACCTTTTCAGTCTTGTATCCAAGCTTTTCGACCACCTTCTGCATATCTGAAACTTTAACTTTGTCTGCTTCATATTCTACAGCAGCTTTTTCAGTCGCGAAATTCACTACAGCCTTCTTTACTCCTTCAAGCCCATTTAACTTTTTTTCAATCTTATTTGCACAAGAAGCGCAGGACATACCTGTCAGTCTTAAGCTCACCTTGCGTAGATTGTCATCCTCAATAACAGCTCCATAGCCCAGCTTTTTTACTATGCCTTCAAACTCTTCAGTACCGGTCGTCGAAGCATCATAAACCAAAGTAGCTTTTTCTACTGCAAAGTTAACATTCGCCTCTTTTACCCCGTCAATCTTTGATAATTTTTTCTCTATTTTAGCTGCGCATGAGGCACAGGACATACCTGTAACCTGAAAGGTTACCTTCTTCTCCATAGCCTTGTCCCCTCTCATTGAGTAGTTGTGTATTAAATCCTATCGCTTTAATAGGCTTATCATTATCTTATCTTAGGAAAAGTGTAATTACAAGTAGGATAATGGCAATCACCATAAAAACCGTACATAAATTTGGAAACCTTGATTTATGATTATCACCATTATGGTTATGATTAGAACCTCCACAACACTTCATGATTACACCTCCTCAATCTAGTGACAATTTTTATTATTACCATCTTCACCATTATTATTATGCCCTTTAAACATGAACAGCATCATAACTATATGTTCTAAATTTATCATAAGGTTATTAAGTTTTTATGAAGATGATAACTTTTCGAGCTGCATTAAAATAATAAATATATAGCAAATAGGACATAAATAATTAAAAATAAGCTGACTTTGAGGTGAATTTTATGATGTATGGGTATAACATGATGGGATACGGATGGGGATTGATGATGGTTGTTATGATGTTAATCTGGGCACTCCTGGTGGTTTTAAGTATATTAGCCTTAATAAAATATTTAAAGTCGTCTG
>DHFP01000235.1 GCA_002402315.1 Clostridiales bacterium UBA4821 | reverse complement strand
TCTTCACTTAAATTAAATGCACCCAATTTTTTAAAAAGCAGGGGCAAGCGGGGACGGTTCTTGACTTGCTAGTCAGAACTAGCAAGTCAAGAACCGTCCCCGCTTGCCCCCCTCATTCCTTATTCCGTAACAGTACTTATGCTGATATCCTTGTACCGGCTCATTCCCGTACCTGCTGGAATTAATTTACCAATAATAACATTCTCCTTTAAGCCTACCAGAGGGTCTATCTTGCCTTTTATTGCAGCTTCAGTTAAAACCCTAGTCGTTTCCTGGAACGAAGCAGCCGACAAGAACGACTCAGTTGCCAAAGACGCTTTGGTTATACCCAGGAGTGTTCTCTTTCCTGTTGATGGCTCTTTACTTTCAGCAACTGCTTTTGCATTCTCTTCCTCAAAATCAAACATGTCTACAGTCGCTCCAGGCAGTAAATCAGTATCTCCAGGCTCATCAACCTTTACTTTTCTAAGCATCTGTCTGACGATAACCTCAATATGTTTATCATTGATATCAACACCCTGCATCCTATAAACCTTTTGTACTTCTTGTATCAGGTAGGCCTGAACGCCTTTCACCCCTTTTATCTTCAATATATCATGAGGATTTACCGAACCTTCGGTTAGTTCATCTCCGGCTTCAACAACTTCTGCATTCACTACCTTCACCCTTGAACCATAAGGTATCAAGTATGTCCTGGAATCACCATCCTCTGCAGTCACAATAATTTCCCTTTTCTTTTTGGTCTCACTAATCTTAACCGTACCGGCAATCTCAGAAATTATAGCAAGACCCTTGGGCTTTCTAGCCTCAAAGAGCTCTTCAACCCTCGGCAGACCGTGTGTTATATCTTCTCCTGCCACACCACCGGTATGGAAGGTTCTCATTGTAAGCTGTGTACCAGGCTCACCTATGGATTGAGCAGCTATTATTCCTACTGCTTCACCTACATTAACATCTTCACCTGTTGCAAGGTTTGCACCATAACACTTTGAGCATACGCCATACTCTGACTGGCAAGTAAGAACTGACCTGATAGTTACCTTTTTTATTCCTGCCTGAACAATCTTCTCTGCGATATTATCATCTATGATAGTATCAGCTTCTGCTAAAACTTCACCTGTCTCTGTATGCACCAACTTCTCAATTAAATATCTGCCCGTCAATCTCTCTTGAAGTCCTTCAATAATATCTGTACCGTCTTTTATATCTGATACGGTAATTCCTTTCCTTGTTCTGCAGTCTACTTCTCTTACAATTACATCCTGGCTGACATCTACAAGCCTTCTTGTGAGATAACCTGAGTCAGCGGTTCTGAGCGCTGTATCGGCAAGACCCTTTCTAGCGCCGTGAGTAGAGGTAAAGTATTCCAGCACCTTCAATCCTTCTCTGAGGTTAGACCTTATAGGTATCTCTATAGTCTTACCTGATGTATTAGCCATAAGACCTCTCATACCTGCAAGCTGTCTTATCTGATTGATATTTCCTCTTGCCCCTGAATGCGCCATCATAAATAATGGATTAAACTTATCAAGACTTTGCATAAGAGCAGTAGTAACATCCTCAACCGCATTCGTCCAGGTATTTATTACGGAATTATATCTTTCCTCGTTAGATATTAATCCCTTTTTATACTGTTTCATTATTTTTTCTACTTTTTCATCAGACTCTAGCAGTAACCTAGCCTTCACCTCAGGTATAATCATATCGGAAACACTAATTGTTATTGCGCCTTTTGCAGAAAATTTAAAACCAAGAGACTTTATCTTATCAAGAACAATAGCAGTCTGGGCCGTTCCATGGACCCTGATACACTTGTCAACAATCCTTCCAAGGGCTTTTCTATCTACAAGGAAATCAACCTCTAAATCGAAGTCTTTTCCAGGGTCATTCCTATCAACATAGCCTAAAGTCTGGGGAATAGCTTCATTGAATATCAGTTTTCCTACAGTTGTTTTGATAATTCTGGATTTTTTCTCTCCATTTAATTCTTTAGTCAATCTTACGTTTATTACTGCATGTAATTCAATATAACCATTATCATAAGCTAACAATGCTTCTTCGGGATTTGAGAAGGTTTCTCCTTCTCCCCTGGCTCCCTCTTTTACAAGTGTTAGGTAATAACTTCCTAGAACCATATCCTGTGTTGGTACAACTACCGGTTTACCATCCTGAGGTTTTAACAGGTTATTTGCTGAAAGCATTAAGAACCGGGCCTCAGCCTGAGCTTCAGCTGACAATGGCACATGAACAGCCATCTGGTCTCCATCGAAGTCTGCATTATAAGCAGTACAAACCAAAGGATGTAGTTTTAACGCTCTTCCTTCTACAAGAACTGGCTCAAACGCCTGAATTCCTAACCTATGCAGAGTTGGAGCACGGTTAAGCAACACCGGATGCTCCTTAATTACTTCTTCAAGAACATCCCACACTTCATTTCTTACTCTCTCGACCATTCTTTTAGCGCTTTTTATATTATGTGCAAGCCCATCATTAACCAGCTTCTTCATTACGAATGGTTTGAACAACTCCAATGCCATCTCTTTTGGCAAACCGCATTGGTATAGCTTTAATTCCGGACCTACCACAATAACAGAACGTCCTGAATAATCAACCCTCTTACCTAGCAGGTTTTGCCTAAATCTACCCTGTTTACCTTTCAGCATGTCTGACAATGACTTTAACGGTCTGTTCCCAGGACCTGTTACCGGCCTTCCTCTTCTTCCATTATCAATAAGGGCATCAACTGCCTCCTGGAGCATTCTCTTCTCATTTCTCACAATGATATCCGGCGCTCCAAGGTCTAGCAGCCGCTTTAACCTGTTATTCCTATTTATAACCCTTCTATAAAGGTCATTTAAATCGGAAGTAGCAAATCTGCCTCCATCCAGTTGAACCATTGGCCTTAACTCCGGAGGTATTACAGGAACCACATCCAGAACCATCCACTCAGGTCTATTATTTGACATTCTAAAAGCTTCAACTACTTCAAGTCTTTTTATTGTTCTGATTCTCTTCTGTCCGGTTGAACCTTTTAATTCCACCCTTAATTCCTGTGACATTTCCTCAAGGTCAATTTCAGATAAGAGCTCCTTTATTGCTTCAGCTCCCATACCGGCTCTAAATCTATGCCCGAATTTATCAAGGCTGTCCCTATATTCTTTTTCTGAGAGCAGCTGCTTCTTAGACAGCGGCGTTTGACCTGGGTCAATTATAACATAAGATGCAAAATAAAGTACTTTTTCAAGGGCGCGCGGTGATATATCAAGTATTAGTCCCATTCTGCTAGGTATACCTTTAAAATACCAGATATGTGATACCGGTGCAGCCAACTCGATATGACCCATACGTTCTCTTCTAACCTTTGAACGGGTGACTTCTACTCCGCACCTGTCACAAACTATACCTTTATATCTTACCCTCTTAAACTTTCCGCAGTGACACTCCCAGTCTTTCTGCGGACCAAAAATTCTCTCACAGAACAACCCATCTCTTTCAGGTTTCAATGTTCTATAATTTATGGTCTCCGGTTTTTTTACCTCTCCTCTGGACCACTCCCTGATCTTCTCAGGAGAAGCCAAGCCTATCTGAATAGAATCAAAATTATTTATTTCAAACATAGAACCATCTCCTCAAATTTTAATAGTCCTTGTCAGCCTTAAAATCGTCAAAATCGTCTTCCGCAAATAAATCATCTTCAATAGGCTCTTCCAGTATAACCGGTTCATTGATATCAGCCAGGTCAAATTCCTCTACGTCCATATCCTCTTCTGCTATTTCCTCTTCCTCATACTCGTTATAATCACCTAATGGAATTTCATCTTCCCTGCCTTCAAGGTTTACAATAAGTTCCTCCACTTCGTCCTCAACTGATTCTTTTATTGCTATTTCTTCATGCTCTTCAGAAAGCACCTTAACATCCAGTGATAAACTCTGCAGTTCTTTTATTAAAACTTTAAATGATTCGGGAACTCCTGGTTCGGGAATATTTTCACCCTTAACAATTGATTCATATGTCTTAACCCTGCCAACTACATCATCAGACTTAACTGTCAGGATTTCTTGCAGGGTATACGCTGCTCCATAAGCTTCAAGCGCCCACACTTCCATTTCTCCAAACCTCTGTCCGCCAAACTGCGCCTTTCCTCCAAGGGGCTGTTGGGTAACCAGTGAGTAAGGCCCTGTGGAACGTGCATGTATCTTATCATCAACCAGGTGAGCCAGTTTCAAGATATACATGTAACCTACGGTTACAGGATTATCAAAAGGTTCTCCGGTCCTTCCATCATAGAGGATGGTTTTACCGTTCTTCTCCAAACCTGCCTTTTCCAATGTCTCTTCAATATCTTCTTCAGTCGCACCATCAAATACAGGAGTAGCAACTTTCCACCCCAATGCCTTTGCAGCATAACCAAGGTGTGTCTCCAATACCTGACCTATATTCATACGTGATGGCACACCAAGAGGATTTAGTACTATTTCCAGTGGTGTTCCATCAGGCAGGAACGGCATATCTTCTTCGGGCAGTATTCTTGAAATAACACCTTTATTACCATGGCGGCCTGCCATCTTATCTCCAACAGATATCTTTCTTTTCTGCGCAATGTATACTCGAACAAGCTGGTTAACACCTGGTGATAGTTCATCGCCATTTTCTCTGGTGAATACCTTTACATCGACAATTATACCTGATTCACCGTGAGGAACCCTTAATGAAGTATCCCTAACCTCTCTGGCTTTTTCTCCAAATATAGCCCTTAATAATCTTTCCTCGGCTGTCAGTTCTGTTTCACCTTTTGGTGTAACTTTACCAACCAGAATATCTCCTGCTAAAACTTCAGCGCCTATTCGGATAATTCCTCTTTCATCAAGGTCTTTGAGTGCATCTTCTCCAACATTAGGAATATCTCTGGTAATCTCCTCAGGTCCCAACTTGGTATCCCTGGCCTCAGCTTCATACTCCTCTATATGAATAGAGGTAAATATATCTTCTTTAACAAGCTTCTCACTTATCAAAATAGCATCTTCGTAATTGTAACCTTCCCATGTCATAAAGCCCATTAATACATTTCTTCCAAGAGCAAGTTCTCCTTTATCAGTAGATGGACCGTCAGCTATAACGTCTCCCTTCTCAACTTCCTCGCCCTTTTTTACAATAGCTCTCTGATTAATACAAGTACCTTGGTTAGACCTCTTAAACTTTAGGAGTTTGCAAGAATCTTTAGTACCATTTTTGGTTTTAATTACAATTTCATTTGCAGTTACTCTCTCTATAACACCATCATTTCTAGCTAAAACAACAACACCCGAGTCTCTTGCCGACTTATATTCCATTCCAGTACCCACTATCGGCGACTCAGTTTTAATTAACGGTACTGCTTGTCTTTGCATGTTTGAACCCATGAGTGCCCTGTTAGCGTCATCATTCTCCAAAAATGGTATCATAGCAGTTGCAACTGAAACAATTTGCTTAGGAGAAACATCCATAAAGTCAACTTGACTGTTTTCAACCTCTAATATCTCATCCTTGTATCTCACAGTAACTTTTTTAGATAGGAAAAAACCCTTATCATCCAAAGGTTCATTTGCCTGGGCAACCACATAATCATCTTCTTCATCTGCAGTCAGATATACAATTTCATCAGAAACAGCACCCCGATTGTTACCTACCTTCCGGTAAGGGGTTTCAATAAACCCATACTCGTTTACTCTTGCATAAGTACTCAAAGAACCAATCAACCCTATGTTTGGACCTTCCGGCGTTTCTATAGGACACATTCTGCCATAGTGCGAGTGATGAACATCCCTTACCTCAAAACCTGCTCTTTCTCTGCTCAAGCCACCAGGTCCCAATGCACTCAACCTTCTCTTATGAGTAAGTTCTGCCAAAGGATTAGTCTGATCCATAAATTGTGACAATTGGCTGCTTCCAAAGAACTCCTTTATTGAGGCTGAAACAGGTCTTATATTTATTAGAGTTTGAGGTGTGACAATATCAAGGTCTTGAATGGTCATTCTTTCCTTAACCACTCTCTCCATTCTTGCTAGACCTATTCTAAACTGATTCTGCAGCAGCTCTCCTACCGACCGCAGTCTTCTATTTCCCAGATGGTCAATATCATCAATGGAACCTATCCCGTAAGCCAGGTTATTAACATAATTTATCGAACTTACTATATCATCAACAGTAATATGCTTAGGCACTAAAACATCCATACTTTCCTTTAAAGCAGCCTTTATAGCATCTGGTTTATTATTCTCTTTAAGAATCTCCATTAAGACATCATATCTTACCATTTTATTCGGCAATCCAATTTCATTGATATCAAAGTCAAGAAAATTCCTAACATCAACCATTCTATTGCCTATTACCTTTATCTTTCTTCCTTCAACCTCTATATAAACCTCATTAACTCCCGAGTTTTGAATTCTCTCAGCCATTCCCCTGTCTACCTTATTTCCAACCTCTATAAGGATTTCTCCAGTTCTGGCATCCGAGATTGTCTCAGCAGCAATATTGCCGGCTATTCTGGCTGCAAGTGACAGCTTCTTATTAAACTTAAATCTTCCAACTTTAGCAAGATCATATCTCTTATCATCAAAAAACAGTGTCTTCAAAAGCGACCTTGCACTGTCAACAGTTGGCGGCTCCCCAGGCCTAAGTCTTTTATAAACCTCTAATAAACCTTCTTCTTCATTCTTGGTACTATCTTTCTGGATGGTCGCCAAAGTCCTTTCATCTTCTCCGAGAATATCTATGATTTGTGCATCAGAGCTATATCCAAGCGCCCTTAAAAGTACAGTAACAGGCAGCTTTCTAGTTCTATCAACTCTTACGGAAAATATATCGTTTGAATCGGTTTCGTATTCCAGCCAAGCTCCCCTATTGGGGATAACGGTAGCTGAAAATAGTTTTTTACCTGTTTTGTCGAACTCAGTAGAGTAATAAATTCCAGGTGAGCGGACTAATTGGCTTACGATTACCCTCTCTGCACCATTAATTATGAATGTCCCTTGTTCAGTCATTAATGGAAAATCTCCCATAAAGATTTCCTGTTCTTTGACTTCACCTGTCTCTTTATTTATTAGTCTTACTTTAACCTTAAGAGGTGCTGCATAAGTTGAATCTCTTTCCTTGCACTCTTCAACTGAATACTTAGGTTTATCATCGAGAGAATAATCCACAAACTCAAGTATTAAGTTGCCGGTATAATCGGTAATTGGAGATACATCCCTGAAGACTTCTCTTAGCCCATCCTCTAAGAACCAGCGATAAGAGTTTTTTTGAACTTCAATTAGATTAGGTAAATCAAGTACTTCGTCAATCTTCGAGTAACTCATCCTCTTAGTCTTACCCATCACCATTTCATGAACCATTAACATCACCTCTATAAATATATGTAGCTTACGACTATGTAACCCTTTTGTCCAATTACAGTATCTAAATATTACAAGTATAAAACCTTAAATAATGCACATATTAAATAAATATACTTTCATATTAACGTATTATTAGCATATATTGCATTGTTTATTCGGCTATGCTATAATCTAAGTTGTTTCCAATGTGCCTTCTTTGCTTAAAAATTCAACATAGATACTAATTATCCATCGATTATAATGCAGTATTAAATACTAACATAACATTTCCAACATGTCAATAAAAAAATAGATGCAAAAGCATCTATTTTTTTATTGCATTTATTTTTTTATTAAGCATTCGCAAATAATTCTTCAAATTCCGGTCCCTCTATTTTTTCTCTTTCTATTAAAGCCTCGGCTACTGAATGCAGCTTTGCTATATTATCCCTTAGCAGCTTTTCTGCATTTGCATATGCGTTGTCAATCATTCTTTTTATCTCTTTATCGATCTCAGCAGCCACTTGCTCACTATAGTTTCTAGTCTGCGCGAAATCCCTTCCTAAGAAGACCTCATCCTGTACTGTCCCAAAGGTCATAGGCCCTAACGTATCACTCATACCATACTTGGTAACCATATTCCTGGCAATTTTTGTAGCTCTCTCAATATCATTCTGTGCACCAGTACTTATATCATCCAGTACTATCTTCTCAGCTACCCTTCCGCCCAGCATAACAACTATTCTCTCCAGCATTTCTGACTTGGAGATAAATTGTTTATCTTCATTAGGTTTATGCATTGTGTATCCACCGGCTCGGCCTCTAGGAATAATGGATACCTGGTGAACAGGGTCCTGTGTGAGAAGAAATTTCGATACAACTGCATGACCTGCCTCGTGGTAAGCTACCAGTTTCTTCTCTTTCTCAGTTATTACGCGGCTTTTCTTCTCCGGCCCCATAATAACTTTAATTACAGCATCTTCCATTTCTTCCATGTTAACTTGCTTCTTGTTCTTCCTAGCTGCCAGTAGGGCTGCTTCATTAAGCATGTTTTCCAAGTCGGCCCCCGTGAAACCAGCAGTATTCTTAGCCAGTGTAGATAAATCCACATCCTCTCCTAATGGTTTTCCTCTTGCATGGACATTCAAAATCTCTTCTCTACCCTTAACATCAGGTAATCCTACTAGAACCTGTCTATCAAATCTCCCTGGTCTCAGTAATGCAGGATCAAGGATATCAGGCCTGTTTGTAGCTGCAAGTATTATAACACCCTCATTGATACCAAAACCGTCCATTTCAACCAATAACTGATTTAATGTCTGTTCTCTTTCGTCATGACCGCCACCCAGGCCTGCTCCCCTGTGTCTGCCTACGGCATCTATCTCATCTATAAAAACTATACATGGGGAATTCTTTTTGGCCTGTTCAAACAAGTCTCTCACTCTTGATGCACCAACACCTACAAACATTTCTACGAAGTCAGAACCGCTAATGCTAAAGAACGGTACACCAGCTTCTCCCGACACAGCCTTTGCCAATAATGTCTTGCCTGTTCCCGGAGGACCAACCAATAAAACACCCTTAGGTATTCTGGCACCCATTTCTACGAATTTCTTAGGCTGTTTTAAAAATTCAACTATTTCCCTTAATTCTTCTTTCTCTTCTTGTACTCCTGCTACATCGTCAAAGGTAACCTTCTTTTTGTCGTCAGTATTCATTTTTGCCCTGCTTTTTCCAAATGACATTACCCTGCTTCCTCCGCCCTGTGACTGCTGTAGGAAGAATACCCAGAATATCACAAACAATAATACCAGTACCAGCGTCGGCAGAATGGCAATCCACCATGGAGGTTGTGTAGGAGGATTATACTTGAATTGAAATTCTCCATTTCTAACATGCGGACTGATTTCAGCCATAAAAGTTGTGGTATCAGGTATATCAACTGCATGCCTGATTTCTTTACCTTCACCTTTAAACTGAGGATTGTCCTTGGCATTAGCCTCTGTCTCTTTAATTAGAACAACTTCAACCCTTTGGCGCTCACCGTCAAACTCCATACTCTTAATATTCTTCTGCACTATGTTGGTCATAAGCTGCGTGTATGTCATCTGTTCCTGGTCAGTCTGCGAAGTCACCATGAGTATAACTACAAAAATTATAGCGAACAAGAGGATATAAAAGCTTACACCTTTAAAATATTTCTTCAACCATTTCACTCCCTTCTAGGAAGAGTCTAAATCTAAATACAGTATAATATATTAGCATAACCTATAGTAAAAAACAACAAAATTTATATTATCAATTTTTATCAATTTTTACCGTAAACCTCTGCACTTAGTACACATATATCAGGAAGGTTTCTATATTTTCCCGAATAATCAAGGCCATATCCTACTACAAACTCATCAGGAATTTGAAAGCCAATATATTCTACTTTAATATCGATATCCTTATCCCGTCTGGATGGTTTGTCAAGTGCGGAACATATTGATACACTTTCCGCATTTCTGGCAACAAACATGTCTTTGAGATACTTTAACGTTAACCCTGTATCTATAATATCTTCGACTAAAAAAACATCTCTGCCGGCTAAAGGTACATCTATATCCCATAACAACCTAACAACTCCATTTGTTTCTGTTTTATTTCTATAACTTGATACTGC
>DHFP01000004.1:2881-4028 GCA_002402315.1 Clostridiales bacterium UBA4821 | reverse complement strand
ATTTACACATCTTTTAGCAGTCCTGTTAAAAAAAGCTCTGGATGCCCATGACCGCCTGGCTATTCACACTGTCTGGCGGGCTTACGGACCCTTCAGTGAGGGATTGGTAAGGAAAACGGTGGGCCGTCTTTTAGGGGATGGGTACCCTACTTCAAACCTGGCAGGTTATCTTGATGCCATTAGGATAGCTGTAATGTCAGAAAAATAAATTTAAAGGATGGGATAATTATGTCATTTGCCATTGATGAATTAATTACCAAAACTTTTCTGGAATACTGGGGGTTTAGTCAACTTCCTTTTCCCAAAGTTGCCCAGCCGGAAAATACTTTTATGGATAACCGCATTGATGATGCCTTAAAGCGTTTGATGCAGCTTCTTTCCAGCCGGGAAATAGGTGTGGTGGTAGGTGAGGCAGGCACGGGGAAAAGTACTTTACTGGATGTTTTGCTAAGCAGGGTATCCAATACCCGCTACCGGGTGATTCATCTGTCCATACCCCAGCCCAGGCCAAGGGAGCTTTACCGAGCTATTGCCGCTGGTGTTGGAGTCAATACGTCCTGGTTCGGGGCGGATGCCCTGAAGGTGGTGGATCTTTTGACTTATTCTTATTTGGAATCTAACCGTCCTAACCTTGTGCTGATTGATGAGACGCATATTTTAACACCGGCTTGTTTAAATGAGCTGCGTCTTTTAACTAACGCTACGGTAAAGCATGAAGCTGTAATTACTTTAGTGCTTTTAGGCCAGCCGTCCTTGGCTTCAACTTTAAAGCTGCCGGCGATGATTCCGCTGGCGCAGAGGATTGGGGCCTGGGTTGCTCTGGGTGGCCTTTCTGAACAGGAAGCGGTTTTGTATATTGACTGGCAGGTTAAAGCTGCCGGCGGGCCAGCTGATATTTTTACCCCTGGCGCTAAGAAGGCTATCTACCGCTGTTCGCAGGGGGTGCCGCGTATGATTAACCGGCTGGCTCTGGAGTGCTTAAATGAGGGCTGCTTGCAGGGTGTTAAGGTTATTACTGAGGAACTCTTTGCTCATGTATGCAAGAATTTAGGGCCACATCTGTCAAATTAGTTCGTGGAGGGATGTTTATGTATTTTAAGGGTGGTTTGGAAGGTTATTTTATCGCTACCGGTTTCTTTGATTTGTT
>DHFP01000004.1:0-2820 GCA_002402315.1 Clostridiales bacterium UBA4821 | reverse complement strand
AAGGTGGCTGTGCGTCCGTAAGTAACCTGCAATAATCAGGTTACGTGGAATTATTAGAATTCTACCTTTAGCAAGTAGTAGGTAAAGGTATTAAAGCGGATAAATCCGCAACCTATCACCACTGAACTTATCCCAAAGGGAAACCAGCGGGGGAGTGCAGCATGTTCAGAAAGGCATAAGTCAGCTAACTATCAAGCTGCGACTTAGGGTTATTTATCACAATAATGCCAGAATGCCAAGGTGAAATCGTTACGTATGAGGATGAAAGCTATACTGCTTGAAAGATAGTCAGAGGTTAGACATATTGCAGTCTATGGCGGAAGATAGTTACAAACGTCGTCAATCCTAGTAGTTATATATCAGCTACATATAACTACGTCATACCTAGGATTAACCAACCGTTAGATACGGTAAATGACGAAAGTCTCATCCGACAACGTTATAAGCTAATGTTTTAATAGTTCTAAACGGAGATTTCCTAAACTGGAAAGCCCAAAAGGCTATGAGCTTAGACTCTGAATATCCAGCATGGAAACAGAGTTCTCGTAGTAGTCCGAGATGGATAATAACCATTACATGGCGAAGGGGAACAGTTTGCTTTTAATACTTATTAAGGAAAGATGCGTGAGGCATTGAGAAATCCGATCATAGTATTAAAGAATCTAAATCAAAAATCATGTATCAAGAATTACAGGTTTCAGCGATTATATCGGAACCTATACAACCCTGAGTTCTACTACCTCGCATATAACAATATTTACGCCAACAAAGGTAGTATGACAGCCGGCGTCGATGGTGCCACAATTGATGACATGAGCATAGGCAGAATTGAACAGATTATTAATGCACTAAAAAACCACAGCTATCAACCAAGCCCTGCAAGAAGGATATATATTGAAAAGAAGGGAAGTTCAAAAAAGCGGCCCCTCGGAATACCTTCTGCAAACGATAAGTTGATACAAGAAGTCGTCAGAATGATACTTGAAAGCATTTATGAACCCACATTTTCTAATAATTCCCATGGATTTAGGCCAAACAGGAGTTGTCATTCAGCACTAAATAGCATTGATAAAACTTTCGTAGGAGCGAACTGGTTTATTGAAGGTGATATCAAAGCTTGCTTTGATAGTTTTGACCACCAGGTGCTGATAGAAACACTCCGCAGACGTATTGACGATGAATACTTCATAGCTCTAATGTGGAAGTTCCTCAAAGCTGGATACATGGAACAGTGGGAGTACAATACCACATACAGCGGTACCCCACAGGGTTCGGGAATTAGTCCAATACTTGCAAATGTATACCTCACCGAACTGGATAGTTTTGTTGAGGAATATAAATACAGCTTTGACAAAGGCGACCCCCACAGTAGAAAAAGAAACAGTGAATACTCAAAGTTACATCATCAATACACAAAATTGAGAAAGGAATACGGAAATAAGTGGGATAATCTTGATAAAAAAGAAAGAATGATGGCCAAATCAGAAGTTAAAAAGCTAAGAAGTAAATATCAGAAACTACCCTATCGGGAGCAAGGCAATTTTAACTATAAACGTATACAGTACTGTCGTTATTGCGATGACTTTATCATAGGTGTTATTGGAAGTAAAAATGATGCAGAAATGATAAAAGAGGATATCAAACTGCTTTTACAAAATAAACTTAAATTAACTATGTCAGAAGAAAAAACGAAAATTACGCATTCAGCAAGCATGGCAAGATTCTTAGGTTATGATATCACGGTATCAAGAAGTCTCGCAACTAAACGTATTAAAAGTGGATACACACAACGCCTGTATAACGGAAAGGTTAAGATGTATGTTCCAAAAGAAAAATGGGTAGAGAAACTCAAGGAATATGATGCTTTTAAGATTGTAAAAGACGAAAACGGCAAAGAAATCTGGAAACCTATGCATAGGGGAAAGCTAATTAACTTGAAGGATATTGAAATCCTAAGCAAATATAATGCTGAAATCAGAGGAATCTACAATTATTACAAACTGGCAGACAATGTATCGGTGCTTAACTGTTTCGCTTACATTATGGAATATAGCATGTACAAAACATTTGCATGCAAATATAAGACGAGTAAAGGGAAAATCATTAATAAATATACACGGAACAAGAAATTTACAATTGAGTACGAAACAAAATCCGGTAAGAAAACGTGTGTATTTTACAATGGTGGATTCAAAAAGCAAGAATTGTCAACAATTTGTACTGATACTCTGCCGCAATACCAGAAGTATGACAGGCCCAACAGTATAGCTGGAAGATTAAAAAGAGGGATATGTGAGTACTGTGGGAACATTTCCGATGATATCAGAATGCATCATGTTAATAAGCTGAAAGAGTTAAAGGGTGAAAAGGCGTGGGAACAACTAATGATTCAAAAACGCCGTAAGACGCTCGCAGTATGTCCTCAGTGCCACGTGTTGATACACGATAAAAGTACTTAGATTATAGCAAATGGAAAGCCGTGTACATCGAGAGGTGTAAGCACGGTTTGGGGGAGAGTGAGTCTAAAACCTATCATAGAAATATGAAAAGGCGTAGACAAGCTTATCCCATGATAAGTTTAGGGTTTATCCACCTAGGAGTAACAGGTCAGCTTGGTTTGCTATTGTTTTCCGGGAGAAGTTGGATGAGGCAAGGGCTGATATTTTAAGGAAAAATTATTTGCAAAGTTTGTAGTGTGTGCTTTAGCCGGCTATCGTTATTGGGGCTGGCTTTTTTATTTTCTGCACAGACTGACTGACGGACTGACTGCAGTCTATTTTATTTTGATTGTTTTAATCTATTTTAAAGTGATTGCAAACA
>DHFP01000160.1 GCA_002402315.1 Clostridiales bacterium UBA4821 | reverse complement strand
TACGTCTTAATCTAGACATGGTTACTAATTTTTATAACAGGGCAACATTGCTCTGCTTGCTCCAGTCTCAGAACTGTTTCTGTTACTAAATGTGTAGGCGATGTTCTCGTTTCACTCGCTTAATCTTCTTGCTCCAGAAAAAATCAAAATTGAAGCGTATCAAAAAGCAATATCAGAATCATGTAGAATCTCAGTGTGAACAGTTGAACGAGCATTCAGGATGAGCTGCATGTGCCCTTGATAAACCCTTGCGGGTTGTCCTTTAGGACTGTCATTTTAACTCCATTTAGTATCAGTATCAAAACACTTTTCAAAGAACTATGATGCAAATATAGTAAAAAATATTACTCGTGGTTAATAAAAATAAACATATTTATTAACAATTTATAAATTCAGAACTCCTGATCCCATTTNNGGTGGTTTATTTTATTCGGAGAAATAAATTCTCGTTTGCTACTTCCGTTCTAACCACCCCGGCCGGGAAAAGGGCAATTGTAAAAATTTCAAAATTCAGAACTCCTGATCCCATTTCAGGGAATCAGATAGTTAAGGTTTATATGTCGCAAACAAGAAATGTCGTAAATTAGCCGAAAAAAGTTGTATATGCAACAGATTCTTCCAATATTTCCAGATGCAACCAGGATGGTTAATTACCAGGTTGGATTCAAACAAATAGATGATTTTGTCCATTACTTTGTAAATGGAATGCCGGTATACTGTCATGAGAAGGATGATAAGAACGGTTACCGTTTTGTGTTGGCGACCCTGATCAATAATAAATTCTGCAGCATTAAGGAGCTGAGCGAAGCGTTAGGAGTTCCGAGAAAGAATATAGAAAGATATGCCAAGGCATTAAGGGAAAAGGGCATGGCTTATTTTTTCAACAGGAAGGAAACTCGAGGGCAATGCCACAAATTTACTTCTGAAAAAGTTAAAGATGCCCAGGCATTATTGGACGCTGGGTATTCACAGCAAGGTACGGCAAAAAGGATAGGGGTAAGTGAAAGCGCAATACGTTACCATATCAAATCAGGACTTTTAAAAAAAAAGTAAATGTTTTCACCCCGTTACCAGCCTCCACACCCAGGGAACGTGACATTGCCGATTTTCTGGTTTCGGACATGATAGGTATAGGCGCCACACGTATTGAGGGACGGGTATTTTCTGCATTAGGCCTGCAACAATCAGAGATTTATTTTTCGCCGTGTGAAAGTGTTGAATATGGAGGGGTATTGTTTTTACTACCCTTTCTGTTAGCTAATGGTCTGTTGAGTTATAAAAAATATTATTCACAAAGGCATTCAGGATATTATGACTTTGACAGCGTGATACTAACGCTGGCATTCATGTATCTGTGTCGTGTTAAGAGTGTGGAACAATTGAAACACTACAGCCCTGGTGAAATGGGGAAATTACTAGGTCTTGACAGGATTCCGGAGGTACGTTGTCTGAGAGGGATAATTAAAGAGTTAAGCGTTCAGGAAAGAGCCTCGGAGTGGAATGCCTACCTTTCAGAGGATTGGATAAATCAGGAGGAGACGAGCATATATTATATAGATGGGCATGTTCAGGTTTATCATGGTCACCTGGCCAATCTTGGCAAAAAACACATTAGTCGACAAAAGCTTTGTCTGCCTGGGATGATAGAATTCTGGGTAAATAATGCTGATGGTTTACCCTATTTTTATATTACAGGAGAAGTTAATGAGAAACTACAGGAAGTTATAACGACCCAATTGGCTCCCCAGCTACTTGAGCTTACCGATGGTAAGGTCAGTCAGGAGGAGCTTACTGCGGATGAGTTTCTCCCCAGGTTCTCAATTGTGTTTGACAGGGAAGCATATAGTCCTTCCTTTTTCAAACATCTTTGGGAGTGTTACCGTATAGCGGTAATTACTTATAGGAAAAATGTAAAAGATAAGTGGGATGAAGAAGATTTTTCTGCTTATAATGTTGACAACGATATTGAGACTACCATGTATTTATGTGAAAAAGAGGTGGAACTCAATGGTGTTAAGATGCGAGAAGTACGAAAGCTCACCGAGTCGGGTCACCAAACCAGTGTGATCACAACCAATTATAAAATATCTACTGTTCTGATAGCTTTATACATGTTTTCCAGATGGTCCCAGGAAAATTTTTTTAGGTATATGAGGCAGGAATACGATATAGACAGGATAATACAATATGGTGTAGATGAATTAGATAAAACTATAATGGTAATTAATCAGGAGTACACCAATTTAACATGGAAGTTAAAAAAGTTAAGAGAAAGAAAAGCCAGACGACAGGCAAAACTTTATGCCTTGAAGACAGAAAATATTGAAGGAGAAATGGAACAAACCGGGAAGAATATTGAGAAACAATTATGCATCAGGCAGGAAATCGAATTAATTGAAGCAGAAGAAAAAGAGATATTGTTCAAAAGAAAGCAACAGCCATACAAGATAAGCATAGGTCAATTGCCTGAACAGGCAAGATATAATAAATTGAAAACTGAAAGTAAACACTTACAAAATATCATAAAAATAATTTGTTACAGAGCCGAAACGTCTATTTCAAATTTACTTGCTCCTCATTATCAGAGAAGTTCCGATGAAATAAGGGCGTTAGTAAAAAGTATTATATTTACAAAGGCTGATTTATATCCGGATTATCAGACAAATACTCTAACGGTAAGACTGAATAGTCTGGCTACACCCAGAGATAATGTGGCAATAGGTGAAATATGTAAAACGCTAAACGATTATGAAGCTCTTTTCCCAGGCACAAATCTCAAGTTATTTTTTAAAACTGCGACAGAGAAACCTGCGACAGGTAAGGAGTTCTGAAATTATGAATATTTATGAATTGAACCGATTAAACAAATGATTCCGGAAAAATTATGTTATAATGTTGAAAATGAAAAAAATAGTTTTATTAATATTTGCAATGATTGTTGTGGTTCCGCTTT
>DHFP01000199.1 GCA_002402315.1 Clostridiales bacterium UBA4821 | reverse complement strand
AAAAGCATGTCAATAAATATTTAAGTCTGCTATATTATACTATTAAACTTCCAAGCTTTTTGCCACCTATTAAATGAAAATGCAGATGATAAACAACCTGACCGCCATCTTTGCCATTGTTTACTATGACTCTGAAACCATTTTCTTTAATGCCCAGTTTCTCTGCTATCTTATTTATTGCAAGGTAAATATCAGGCAGCACCCTGACATTTTCTTCATTTAATTGTGAAACGCTGTCAATATGCTGTTTTGGTATTACCAGCACGTGTACGGGCGCTGCCGGACTAATATCGTTAAAGGCAATCACCTTGTCATCCTCGTAGACAATTGTTGCGGGAATCTCCCTGTTAATGATCTTACAAAAAATACAATCTGACATACTATATCCCTCCTATCAAATAGTCATTTCATATCAGGCTCTCTATAATCTCCTTGGCCTGGTTTAACGCCTGATCTATTTTAGCAGTATCCTTGCCGCCTGCTTGAGCCATATCAGGTCTTCCGCCTCCACCGCCGCCGGTTATTGCAGCCATTTCCTTTATTATATTACCTGCATGAATGCCCCTTTCTACAGCATCTTTGGTAGCCATTACAACCAGGCTTACCTTATCTTCTTTGCCGCTGGCCAGTACTACTACTCCGCTTCCTATCTTGGCCTTCAATCTGTCTCCTACACCTCTTAGCCCTTCTGTGTCCAACTGGTCAAATCTTGCAGCAACAACCTTTATACCCATTATATCAATTGCTTTTGAAACTACTTCTTCAATTCCTCCTGCAGCCATTTTGTTCTTTAGCGATTCAATTTCTTTACCTAATTGCTTCACTTCAGACACAATTGATTCCGCCTTTCTCACAGAATCTTGGGGAGTTGTTTTCAAAATCCCTGCTATAGTTTTGAGTTTCTCTTCAATATCCTTTAGATAAGCTATTGATTCAAATCCGGTTACAGCTTCTATTCTTCTAACACCGGCAGAAATTCCTGATTCACTTAGAATCTTAAACAGGCCTATCTGAGAAGTTGTGCTGACATGGCAGCCTCCACAAAGTTCGAGACTGTAATTGCCCATATTAACTAATCTAACCTTCTCACCATATTTTTCTCCAAAGAGAGCCATGGCCCCCAGGCTCCTTGCTTTATCAAGCTCCATCTCTTCGGCAGACACTTTAAGTCCCTCTAAAATCTTTTCATTTACTTTTCTTTCGACCTCATCCAATTCTTTTGGAGTTAAGGGTGAAAAATGGGTAAAATCGAACCTAAGCCGTTCAGAACCTACAAGTGAACCGGCCTGGGTAACATGTTCACCCAACACTTCCCTTAATGCCTTCTGAAGAAGGTGGGTTGCAGAGTGGTTTCTCATTATAGCCGCTCTTCTTTTATAATCAACTTCTGCAGTTACTTTAACACCTGTCTTAAGGCTGCCTTCTTCAACAACACCGAAGTGAAGTATCTTTCCATCTCCGGTCTTCACAGTATCATCCACCCTGATTCTAACTCCCTTGCCGGAGATAACCCCTGTGTCTCCAACCTGTCCGCCGCTTTCAGCGTAGAAAGGCGTGGTATTCAGTATAATCGCTGCCTTATCACCTTTTGGGCACGAGGTAACTATACTGCTATCCTTTACTATTGCAGTTACCTCTGCATCCTCCTTTATATTCGAATAACCCGTGAAGTTACAAGTCAAGTTTCTATCCAGTCCTTCAAACCCTTTCTTATCCCAGCCTGCCTCATCACCACCATGCCACGAAGCCCTTCCTTGCTCCTTCTGCTCCTGCATATTTCCAGCAAAGCCCTCTTCATCAAACTCCATCCCTTGCTCCGATAATATTTCTCTTGTAAGGTCTGGCGGAAATCCATAGGTATCATAGAGCCTGAATGCCTTTTCTCCTGATAGCATCTTCCGGCTGCTTGACTTTAGTTCTTCTATATATTCGCTGAGAATGGACAAACCTTGCTCCACGGTCTCGCCAAATCTCTCTTCCTCAATTCTAATTATTTTCTTGATGTATTCCTCTTTATCTGCCAGCTCGGGATAGGCCTGCTTCGAATTAGCTGTAACAACACCTGCAATGTCATAAAGAAAGGGTTCTTTCAAATCTAGCAATCTTCCCTGGCGTGCAGCCCTCCTTATAAGTCTTCTCAAAACATAGCCCCTTCCTTCATTTGACGGAATAACTCCATCGGAAATCATGAAGGTAGTTCCCCTGATGTGGTCAGTGATAACCCTTAGAGCCACATCGGCCTTATAATCATCTCCATACTTTTTGCATACTTTTTTGCCTGCATAATCCAGAATACTTCTAATAGTATCAACCTCAAAGATTGAGTCTCCTTCCTGCATTATAACAGCCATTCTCTCAAGACCCATGCCGGTATCTATGTTAGGATTTGTAAGACAGTTATAGTTACCCTGTTCATCTTTATCATACTGTGTAAAAACAAGATTCCAGAATTCAATAAATCTGTCACAACCACAGAATACAGAACATTCAGGCTTACCACAGCCTTTATCCGGTCCTCTGTCAAAATAAATCTCAGAGCATGGCCCGCATGGTCCTAAACCGATTTCCCAGAAATTATCTTCCTTTCCCATCCTGACAATTTTATTTGCAGGAACACCTACTTCTTTTGTCCAGATTTCAAATGCCTCGTCATCTTCCTGGTATATGCTCACCCAAAGTCTTTCTTCCGGAAGTTCCAGTACTTTTGTACAAAACTCCCAAGCCCATGCCGTAGCTTCTCTTTTAAAATAATCACCAAAAGAGAAATTTCCAAGCATCTCAAAGAAAGTTCCATGTCTTGCAGTCTTACCTACATTTTCAATGTCAGGAGTCCTTATACACTTTTGGCATGTAGTAATCCTCTTTCTTGGAGGCTCTTCTGCACCGGTAAAATAGGGCTTTAATGGAGCCATACCGGAATTGATAAGAAGCAGGCTTGCATCGTTTTGAGGCACAAGTGGAAAGCTCGGCAGCCTCAAATGCCTCTTGCTTTCAAAGAAACTCAAATATTTTTCTCTAATTTTGTTTAGACCTAATGGTTTCATTTGTTTCATTCCTCCTATAGAATTCTTCTGTAGGGGCACGGCATGCCGAACCCCTGCCTTATCATCAAAAAACCCCTGCCTATACATAGACAGGGGCGAATAATTTTCCGCGATACCACCCTGATTGCCAGGTTTCCTGGCATCTCATTCAACCTTAACGCGGTTAACGTCACTACCTACTGGCCTTCGGCAGCACTGCTCCCGGGCAGCTTCATATGGAATTCACCAGGAACCTCGCACCTTCGGCTCCCTCTCTTTAGGTTTGCATCCATACTACTTATCCCAATCACTGCATTTGCATTTTTTTAAATTATAATAAAGTAACACAGATATGTCAACAATCCTATTTGTCCTTCATATTCGGGAATATGCTCTTCCTGGCTTCATCAGCACTCCCAGACTTTTTTTCATTGTTTTTTTTTGACTTCTCCATAATATCTTTCATATCTATAGAACTGTTGTTATTAGAACATGAGGAGAGAAACAAAATGATAAACACAAGTGAAACTGCCACTAAAGTCTTCATGTGCTCTCCCTCCTTTTAATTTATCTTCATTTATTGAATGCAAACTCCTATAATAATATTATATCAATTTCTCTATCTTTAAGCAATGCGGCTATATCTATTTTGTGGAAGGGGTGCATAAACTAAATGTGAAGAAATAATTGTAAAAAAGCTGAAGGATAAACATAAGTTAAGCACTGATCCAACTCCCTAACTCCTATCCTCTTCCCCTCACTTCAAGGGGAAGAGGGATTAGAAGGTCTTCGAAGAGCAACTTTAGAGAATTTACTAAAATTTTCTAAAGTTGCTCTTCGAAGACCAACTTTTGCTCTCCCTTGAAGTGAGGGAGAGATAGAGAGGGAGCTAACTTCAGAGAATTTACTAAAATTTTCTTCACTTAAATTAAATGCACCCCTATAAATTTTAGTAAATTC
>DHFP01000178.1 GCA_002402315.1 Clostridiales bacterium UBA4821 | reverse complement strand
ACCGGATGCTTCCGGGTACTGGCTTTCCGAACATGCTGCTATTGGTCACAGACGCTTGAGTGTCGTGGACCCCGAAGGTGGAGTACAGCCAATGGTTAGAAAACGAGTGGGAAGAGAATATGTTATAACATATAATGGCGAGTTGTATAATACACAAGATTTACGCGTTGAACTTGAGAATTTAGGATATACCTTTAACAGTCATTCCGATACCGAAGTACTTTTAACATCTTATATTGAATGGGGCACAGATTGTGTTAGACGCTTTAATGGTATTTTTGCATTTGGTATATGGAGCGAATATGACCAAAGTTTATTTTTGGCAAGAGACCGGTTTGGAGTAAAACCTCTATTCTATACAGAAAAGAATGGTACTTTTATCTTTAGCTCTGAAATTAAGGCTCTACTTGCACATCCATCAGTTGAACCCGTTATAGGTATAGAGGGTATTGCCGAATTATTTTTTATAGGACCGGCGCGTACTCCTGGGCACGGAGTTTACCGCGGTATTTCTGAATTAAAGCCCGGTTATAGTCTTTACTATAATAGAGAAGGAATAAAAATTAATAAATATTGGTCTCTTGAAAGTAAACCTCATATTGATGATCTGGATTCAACTGAAACGTGTATACGTGAACTTTTTCGAGACTCGGTCGAAAGGCAATTGATTGCAGACGTACCAGTATGCACCTTACTTTCAGGCGGGCTTGATTCAAGCGCTATTACCGCATTTGCTGCATCCGGTTTTAAAAAGTATGGTTTAGGGGAACTGCATACATACTCCATTGATTATATTGGTAATGATCAATATTTCAAACCCAATGATTTTCAACCTAATTCTGATGCGCCTTGGATTAAAAGAGTTTCTGAATTTCTAGGCACAAAGCACCACTACATAATGATTGATACTCCACAGTTAGTTGATTCATTGACTACTGCTCTTCATGCACGTGATTTACCGGGTATGGCAGATATTGATTCATCACTTTACTTGTTCTGCAGAGAAGTGAAGAAAGAAGCAACAGTTGCACTGTCAGGTGAATGTGCCGATGAAATCTTTGGCGGTTACCCATGGTTCCATAGGGAAGAACTATTTAATGCAAATACCTTTCCATGGTCGTTAGCATTAAAGGAGAGAACAACTCTGCTTTCGCCAGATATTCTAAAACTTATTAATCCTGAAGAATATGTGGCTAAACGGTATAGCGATACATTAAAGGAAGTACCGGTACTTGACGGAGAAAATGCCGAAGAGAGCCGGAGAAGGGAGTTGTTTTATTTAAATATCAACTGGTTCATGACTACGTTACTTGATAGAAAAGACCGTATGAGTATGGCGACTGGACTTGAGGTTCGTGTTCCGTTTTGCGATCACAGGCTGGTTGAGTATGTTTGGAACATACCTTGGTGGATGAAAAACTTTAATCAAAGGGAGAAGGGAATATTACGTCAGGCTCTTAAGGGTATACTTCCCGATGATGTATTAGAACGTCGTAAGAGTCCGTATCCTAAGACACATAATCCATCGTACCTTGCCGCTGTTAGCAACTGGTTATCAAGAATTCTTGATGACAAAGGCTCACCTATACATGATTTAATTAATACCAATGTTGTAAGAACCATGATTGAGTCTAAAGAATTAGAATTTAAACGTCCTTGGTTCGGCCAGCTAATGAATACTGCCCAACTCTATGCATATCTTATTCAAGTTGACATCTGGCTTAGGGAGTATAAAGTAAATATAGCCATATAAAAAACCTGCGGTTTTTAATGTAGGTTTTGACTTTATTTACATTTATTATCTAAAATTACTTTTTTTTCGAGATTCAATTGTATTATTTGTTGACTTTTGTAGACATGGATAATATAATTTATTTAGAAAATCAAACATAATTCACAATAAATTTAATTGAATATTATATAGCGTTGAGGCTATAAGAAGAGGTCAAAGACGACTTAACTAATAACTAGTTAAAGTCGTCTTTTTTTATTTTAAAAATACTAAAGGAGGCAAACGAATGAAAAGAAAAATATCGTTATTAGGAGCATTTGCAGTTATTTCGTTATTATTCAGCAGTACGGTAATAGCTGCAGATACTTCTGAAGTAATTGAGCAGCAACGTATTGCCATTGATACTATTTGGGTATTGATTACAGGTTTCCTTGTAGTCTTTATGCAGGCAGGATTCGCAGCATTGGAAGCAGGTTCAACACAAACCAAAAATACCGCAAATATTGTAATGAAAAACATTATAGATTTTGCTTTGGGTTCAGTTGGTTTTTTTGTTATAGGTTTTGCTATAATGTTCGGTCTTGATAAATATGGTGTTATTGGAACAACGGAACTCTTTGGGATGGGCGACTTCAGTCATCTCGGATTGGGTATTCCACTCGCAGCCTTTATACTTTTTCAAATTGCTTTTGCCGGAACTGCAGCTACAATTGTTTCCGGAGCGCTTGCCGAAAGAACAAAATTCTTTGCGTATGTTATAGTTAGCATTGTTATTACTCTTGTAATCTACCCGGTAGTTGGTCACTGGATTTGGGGAGGCGGCTGGCTTCAGAAAATGGGTATGATAGATTTTGCAGGCTCAACTGTAGTTCACTCGGTTGGTGGATGGGTCGCTCTTATGGGAGCATTTCTAGTCGGACCGCGTATAGGAAAATACGGCAAAGACGGAACTGTTAATAATATTCCAGGCAATAATATCGTTATGACTGCTCTAGGTGTTTTCATATTATGGTTCGGGTGGTTTGGATTCAATCCCGGCAGTACTCTTTCAGCAATGAATCCGGATATATCAAAAATAGCCCTAAATACAAATCTTGCAGCTGCAGCTGCTGCAGTATCTGCAATGATTATGTCCCGATTGGTAACCGGAAAGGTAAATGTTGCATATACTCTAAACGGAGCGCTTGCCGGACTGGTTGCAATTACGGCCGGATGCCAGGCTGTAGACAATTTCGGAGCTCTAGCTATAGGGACGATGGCAGGCATAGTTGTTATTTGGGCATTAAGATTTATTGAATATACTCTAAAGGTTGACGACCCTGTCGGAGCTATAGCAGTTCATGCTGCATGTGGAGTATTCGGAACCTTAATGGTCGGAGTATTCTCTACTCTATCGGGACAAGAGGGGTTATTCTACGGTGGTGGAACAAAATTACTTATAACGCAGAGTATTGGGGTTGTTGCTGTCTTTTTCTGGACAATGATATCTTCCTATATTATGTATAAATTAATAGACGCTACTATAGGATTAAGAGTTGATGAAGATGATGAAGAAAAAGGCTTGGATGCAAGTGAACATAATTTTAAAGAAGAAAATGCTTCGGTTAGAAAGGTTATAGAAACCCTAAATAGAAGAGAGAATAAGAGTATTTCTGCCATGCTGAATATGCATAGCGATGATGAAATGCGTGATCTAATAACGGTTTTAAATGATATGGCTGAAAAACAGAATAATCTCGCTGAAAGATTAACTGAATGTTCACTTAAGCTTCTAACTCACAGCCAAAGCTTTTCTGCATCAAGTGAAGAGATCTCAGGCACTATCGAAGAAATATCAGCTACAACACATGAAATTGCAAATATTTCAGTTAAAGGCACAAAGAATGCCAATAATATGGTAGAAATGTCGAGTAAAGTAAAAGATGTTGCTAATATCGGGAACGGTGCACTTCAAGAAGCGGTACTTAAAATTAATGAGGCTCTTAAATCATCAAATGATACGGTAAATTCGATAAAGGAATTAAATATAAGGTCTCAAGAAATCGACCAGATTATTGTAGTAATTTCCGAGATTGCCAGACAAACAAATCTTCTTGCATTGAATGCAGCTATAGAGGCCAGCAGAGCTGGACAGGAAGGAATGGGTTTTGGGGTAATTGCCCAAC
This sequence comes from Clostridiales bacterium UBA4821, assembly GCA_002402315.1. Classification (GTDB taxonomy): domain Bacteria; phylum Bacillota; class Clostridia; order Acetivibrionales; family UBA4821; genus UBA4821. The sequence continues at coordinate 25,814 of DHFP01000178.1, read as the reverse complement.
AAATAAGAAAGCTTGCAGAAGATTCCTCCAGGTCTGCAAATGAGGTTAAGAAACTTATTCAAGATGTTCAAATAAAAACTCAAGATGTCGTAACCAAAATGGAACTAAATTCACAACAAATAGAAGAAGGTTCAAAAACTGTTAATCAGGCAGGAAAATCTTTAGAAAACATTGTTGCAGAAATTGAAGAAACAAATAAGATTATTGAAGAGGTTGCAAGTGGAAACAGGTTTACTAGCGATGAGACACAAAAGCTGGCATCTGCAACAGAACAAATTACACATACTACACAGGAAATGACATCATCTGCTGAAAATCTTTCTGAGATGGCACAACAATTAGGCGAATTAGTTTCAGAGTACAAGTTAAACATTACCCCTCAAATACTAGTTGATTTAAATAATTAACCAAGTATTAGTTCTTCTCCCCATCATAAAAGATACAGCCATATAAATTTGAATATGGTTGTATCTTTTTGACATTTATTAATATTTGCTTATAATCATTTTTTTATATATAATATTTAAAACCTATATCAGCAAGACTGTTGTTCCGGATGTAGCGTTAATTGATCCGGTTACACTCGAAACAATGAGTCTTTATCTGACTGCTTGCACTGCTATGGACATCCTATAGAAAAGTTTGCAAGTTTGATAACTGCAAAGAGAAAAATATTAGTTGAAAGTTTTTTATAGAATGATATTCAGATTAATAATGATATAAAAGGATACACACAACTATTCTGTAAAGAAAACTTTATAGAATAGTTGTGTGGTAAAATTACTCAATCTGTTTATGTATTTTTTCAAGATAAATAATTTGTTGTTTTTGGAGGTTTATTTATGCCAATTAATAGTAACACTAAAAAATTGGACGAGTTAAAAAATCGACTGTCTGAACTTCCTGAATTCGTCTTTAATTTTATTCAAAGATATATTAAAAACACTACTTCATTAAACACCAAGATTGCCTATTGTAAAGATGCTAAAATATTTCTTGAGTTTCTAAAGACTCTTTCAAAATTTAAGGATATTAATAACATTAAACAATTTAATATTAATCACATTAAGGAACTGGTAAAAATAGACATAGAAGATTACTTATTATATCTTGAAAATTACAATGTAACATATGATACTCACACCGGAAAAACTGTTACACTAGGTATCCAAAACGATAAACAAGGCAAAATGCGTAAACTATCATCGCTAAGATCTTTATTTGATTACTTATACTCGTCCGAACTAATCGAAAAGGATATTACACAACTTGTTAAAATGCCTAAAATAAGTGATAAAATCAAGTCGAAGCTATCTGTTGATGAGGTCGTATTGTTTCTTGACACTATTGAAAAAGGCAGCGGCTTATCCAAGAAAGAAAAGGCATTTTTTGATTCTACTAAGACCAGGGATATTGCAATAGCTACAACCCTTCTTGGCACTGGAATCCGTGTATCAGAACTTGTAAATTTAAATATTAATGATATAAATTTTAAGGATAGTCATTTTAAAGTTACCCGGAAAGGTCAAAATGAAGAAATCATTTTTTGCAATGATGAAGTTATAAGCATTCTGAAAAAGTATTACGAAGAAAGGATTAATACTCCAGGCATAGCAGCAGATCATCAGCCGGCCTTCTTCCTTTCATCTCAAAAAAGGCGTATTGACGAAAAAACAGTTCGAAATATGATTAAGAAATATAGTAGAAAATGCGGAATTATAAAGAATATAACACCGCACGCATTAAGGAGAACCTTTGGAACAAATCTCTATAATGAAGTTTGCGATGTCTACCTGGTTGCTGAATTATTAGGACATAAAAGCGTTGAAACCACTAAAAAACATTATGCGGAATTAAATGTTGAAAGAAAACGTAGGGCATTAAAGCAATATAAGCTTAGAGATTAACAAATAATAAAGAGCCAGATTATTTGGCTCTTTAAGTTTAGATATTCATTAACTTGCATTTTTTAGGGACTGTTCTGATATGCCATGAATTTTTTCAATCATCCATTCTATGAACACTCCATAACCTCTTGTTGGATCATTGACCAGGACATGAGTTATTGCACCAACCAGCCTCCCGTTTTGTATTATTGGGCTGCCTGACATTCCCTGTACTATTCCGCCTGTATAGTTTAATAATCTTTCATCAGTAATTTTTACAATCATGCTTTTTGAACTGCTCGTATTGTTTCGATATATTTTTTGTATATCAATATTATAAACATTAGTACTACTTCCTGATATGTTTGATATAATTTGAGCAGGCCCCTCTTTTATTTGTGTCCTTATAGCAATAGGTATTGCATTATTATTTTGTGGAATTATAGTTTTATCATTAGTTATTTTGCCGAATATTCCACACTCACTATTTTCAATTATTCTTCCTAAGCCTCCTCCGTTTTCAAGGAAAACGCCTCTTAGTTCGCCGGGAGAACCTTTTAAACCTTTTTTTACATTAATGATATTAGAATTTAATATTTCACCATTATCTATCTTCATAAGTGTACCGGTATCTACGTCTGTTATGCCGTGCCCGAGAGCGCCAAATATTTTTGTTTCGGGATCATAAAAGGTCATAGTACCTATACCAGCAGTACTATCCCTCAACCAAAGTCCCATTTTAAATATATTATCTTGAGATTTAACTGGTTTTATTATAGTTTTTATTATATTGTTATTTCTATTTAATTTGACTGTTAGAGGTTGTCCGGTTGAAGTATCCATGATGTTTACAACATCATTAATACCCTTTATTTCTTTATTATTTATTTCTATGATATAGTCTCCAGGTTTTATTCCGGCAGATAAATATGGTTCATGACCTCTTCCATCTGCACCATCAATTTGTGACGTACCAACAACCAGTACACCAATAGTATAAATTTTAACACCTACTGTATTTCCACATGGAATTACCGCTTTATTAGGTACTACATCAACTACCATTGTTTTTAAAGGAATTATTCCAAATAATTTCAGTTTTAAATTAACCTTCTCAACATTATTGCTTCGCAATGTAAATGGAGAGAATAGACTTAGTTTCATGCCGTTTGAAGATATTACTCTGCCATTTAATCTTAATTCTCCTTGTTTATCTGCTAATAAGCCAATGTAAACAGGCGATTTAAAATTGCATATATAATCTTCTCCGTTAATTATTAATAGCTCACTTGGAATTGTAAATAAAGCTTGTACATAAAGAATAGTAAGAATAAGTAACAATAATACTAACACTAATGTAAATCGTTTTATTATACTTCTTTTGTTCTTATTTGAGTTCATAAATATAATCCTCCTAAAGATGCAACTTGCATAAGTATAAACGTTTATTTTTTGTTGTATTTATTTGTTATTACCGAAATATAATAATTATTAAAGAATATATTGTTATATATGGCAATAGCTTAACATTGCTATATATATCTTGGCATATTGATAACATAACCTGATAAAAAGTTAATTATCCAGTTAAATAAATTTAATAAAGGCAAAAAAAATAAGAACAGTATTGTTCTTATTTTTTTTGAAAATATTATTTAAATAGAGAAAGATTACTTATATATTTTTATACTAGAACCATTCATTCTTCTTTAGGTAAATATATAATCCCAAAAAGATTGATGGTATAAACACTATCATGGAGACTAGCCAAAAACTGTTATGGATAGTGCTTAAAGGTATTCCTTGCACATTCATAGAAAACATACCACTGATAAATGTCATTGGTAATACAATTGCCGATATCACTGTAAAGAAAGTCATTAATTTGTTAATACCGTATGATGTTAATGATTCATGTGTTACTTGTATTGAATCGATGACCTCTTTATAGTTTTCTAGTGAATCCCATATTTTTTCAATCTTATCGCTAATATCATCAAAATATATTTCCATGTCTTCAGGTATATATCTTTTTAATAATTTTTCTAATGATAATACAACCGGTCTAAGAGGCTTAATTATTTTCCTATAATTAATTATTTGCATTTTAACCTTAGATATATTTTCAACTATCTCTAATGAACGGTTTCTAAATATTTCTTTTTGAATACTATCCATTGAAGAACCAATTTTGTCAAGCATAGGGAAGCAGTAATCAAAAAGCCTTCTTAAAATCTCTGAAAGGAGTATACTTGAACCGTTTTTCATATACCTTTCTCTAGATTCTTCTTTTTCATATAATAAGTGAAAAAATCTAACTAATGGTTTTAATTCTCCTTCGTGTAGTGTTACTATATAGTTGTTGCTTATAAATATATCAACTTCTTCCGAAACAAGTCTTCCTATATCTTTTTTATATCTGGGAAAATGAAGTACAAGAAAAAAGTAGTCTTCGTAGTCATCTACCTTAGAACGCTGATTCTCAGACATGCAGTCCTCTAATAATAGTTCATGAAAATTGAACCGATTCTTCAGGAAGTTTATTTCATCATCATCCGGCCGGACAATATCTATCCAAGTTAACCCATTAAAGCATACTTCCTTAATTTCTGTTTCAGGTTTTTTTGGAATAATAACAGTTTTCTTTTTTCTAAAGAAAAGCATGATATGTCACCTCAATTAATAATAAAAACGTGTAAAATATGAAAGCAATTAAATTATAGCATAAAATTTCATTATTAAATAGAATAAAATCGCTCAAACAACGAATTTAAGCGATTTTATCAATATTATTATTAAGGAAATATTAAATCATATACTATTCTTCTTCAGATGGACTTGTTGTAACCATGGCATCTTTTCTTGAAAGATTAATTCTACCTTGCTTATCAATCTCCATTACTTTTACCATTATCTCGTCTCCTATTTTTACAACATCCTCAACCTTATTGACGCGTTGAGTATCAAGCTTGGATATATGAACCAAGCCTTCTTTACCTGGTAAAACCTCGACAAAGGCTCCAAATGTTGTAATTCTTTGTACTTTTCCTAAATATATTTGGCCTATTTCAACATCTTTAGCTATTCCTTCAATTAGCTTAATGGCCTTTATTGCTCCCTCAATGTCTATAGCAGCAACGAATACCCTTCCATCATCTTCTATGTCAATTTTGGCACCTGTTTCCGCAATAATTTTGTTAATCATCTTACCGCCCGGGCCAATTACTTCTCTAATCTTTTCAGGATCAATTGTTGTAGTAAGTATCTTAGGTGCATATTTTGAAAGTTCTTTCCTTGGTTCTGCAATGGCTTTTAGCATTACTTCATCCAGTATATATTCCCGAGCTATTCTAGTCTTCTCTAATGCCTCTTTAATTATTTCTTTAGTTAACCCATCAATCTTTATGTCTACTTGAATTGCTGTAATACCTTTCTTTGTACCAGCAACCTTAAAGTCCATATCACCAAAGAAATCTTCCAATCCTTGTATATCAGTTATCATGACATATTTATTTTTATCATTTTCATCAGTTACTAAACCAGCTGAAATACCTGCTACCGGTGCTTTAATTGGTACTCCGGCATCCATTAGGGCCAGTGTACTGCCACATACACTTCCTTGGGATGTAGATCCATTTGAACTCAATACTTCCGAAACAAGCCTTATAGTATAAGGAAATTCAGTTTCATCAGGTATAACCGGCTCCAAGGCACGTTCAGCTAATGCTCCGTGACCTATCTCTCTTCTTCCCGGTCCTCTCAATGGTCGTGCCTCGCCTACACTATAAGGAGGAAAATTATAGTGGTGCATATATCTTTTGCTTTCCTCTTCTTCTATTCCATCAAGCATCTGCTCATCTCCTACAGCTCCTAATGTAACTACTGTAAGTACTTGTGTCTGACCTCTTGAGAATAGTCCTGAACCGTGGGTTCGAGGCAATATGCCAACCTCAGCTGACAAGGGTCTAATTTCATCTATTCCTCTACCATCAGGCCTTTTTCCTTCTTCAAGAATTAGTTTTCGTACTGTTTTTTTCTCCAGTTTATACATACATTCTGAGATAGCTGCTTTCTGTTCTGGATATTTATCCGCAAAGTGTACCTGAACTTCTTCATTAAGCTTAATAAGTTTATCTTCTCTTACCTGTTTTTCAACAGCTTGCACGGCATCTTTAAGCTTGTCCTTGGCATATTCCTCAATATCTTTAAATATTTCACTATCAACTTCAGAGGATACATACTCAAACTTGGGCTTCCCTACTTCTTTTACAATTCCATCTATAAAATCTACTATTGTTTTTATTTCTTCATGTGCCTTCATAATACCTTCAAGCATTATATCTTCAGGTATTTCATTTGCTCCAGCTTCTATCATTATTATCTTTTCACTTGTACCAGACACTATAATACTCATCTCAGTCTTTTCACGTTGGTCAACAGTCGGATTTATAACTAACTGACCATCTACGTAACCAACCAGAACTGAACCTGTAGGTCCGTTAAAAGGTATGTCTGAAATGCTTAAAACAACTGATGACCCAATCATTGCTGCTATTTCAGGTGAATTATCCTGACCTACAGATAGAACAGTTGCTACAACTGAAACATCATTCCTCATATCTTTTGGGAATAAAGGTCTAATTGGTCTATCAATTACCCGTGATGTTAATATTGCCTTTTCTGATGGCCTTCCTTCCCTCTTCAAGAAACTACCTGGTATTTTACCAACTGCATATAGTCTCTCTTCATAGTCTGCACTAAGAGGGAAAAAATCAATTCCTTCTCTAGGGGTTTTCGAAGCAGTAGCGTTAACCAATACTACAGTTTCACCATACCTAATCAAGGCTGAGCCGTTGGAAAGTTGTGATAATTTCCCGGTTTCAACCTCTAATGTTCTTCCAGCCAGCTGCATGGAAAATTTCTTACTCATTATTTGTCCTCCTTTTTCAGCTTGGTGCAGGTAGCTGTAGCATGTAGACTCTGGATTAAAAGACAGTCCTGAGTCCTTAACTCTATAGCTATTTCAAAGATGTCGGTCCTGAGTCCTGAGTAAAATCCAAAAGAGTTTTTTTAAAATTCAGGACTCAGCACTCAGGACGAACTCCAAAGGCTTAACTCCAAAGTCGAGGACTGATTTAATTCACAGTCTACCTTCTACAGCCTACACCATTTATTAATTATTATCTAATTTTTTTTTTAAAGTTATTCCAAATAACTTTAAAAAAGAGCGGAAACAACCGCTCTTATTTTCTAAGATTCAACTTTTTAATTATTTCTCGATACCTCTCAATATTCTTTTCTTTTAAATAGTTAAGAAGTCCTCTTCTCTGTCCAACCATCATTAAAAGTCCTCTTCTTGAATGATGGTCCTTTTTATGCATTTTAAGATGCTCATTTAACTGGTTAATTCTTTCAGTTAATATGGCAATCTGAACTTCCGGAGAACCTGTATCGTTTTCATGAACCTTAAATAAATCAATAATGTTCTGCTTCTTTTCTTTTTGTAAAGCCATATTTTCACCTCCTAAACTTCATTTATTCGCCTCAAGCCTCGATGGTGGTTGGAGTAGACCAAAATCAAAGCATGAGGTGATTGCTAAATTATTTTAACATAATAAGATTTAAAAGTAAATAATTTCTTTTAGCTTCCAGCTCCGACGAGTAAAAATGTTACTGTTCAAACGGGTGGTAATGCTGACGCCGACTAAAAATAGCTGCCATAGGTAGCAACCATATGGCAGCCAGAAATTGCGCAACAAAAATCATACAAAGATGCGGGAAGCTAGTTTTCGAAATTACTTTCTATGATAATAATTATTAAATTCGATTATGTAAGAACCCCCTGGTTATTGTGATGTCATGATTAATCTGATTTGTAAGCTCTTCAATACTTTTGAATTTTTTTTCGCCTCTGATTCTTTGATGAAAAAATACCTCTACCGTCTGGTTGTAAATTTCATCAGTAAAGTCAAGAATGTGTGTTTCTACGCTTACTCTGTTAAGTTTAAAGGTAGGATTTTTGCCTATATTGGTTACGCTGTTATACAGTTTTCCATTAATACTAATCTGAGTAATATATACACCGCTTCTTGGAATTATTAAATACTTTTCAGGTAGTAAATTAGCTGTTGGAAAACCTATCTTTGTACCAACATTTCTTCCCTTTATAACAAGCCCCTGAATTGAATAAGGCCTGCCTAGATACTTCGATACCTTATCAACATACCCATATGACAGTTGTTTTCTTATAGATGTACTGCTTACTATTTCCGAATCTAAATTTACCGGTGGAACAACAATTACATCAAAGTGATATTTTGTGCCATAATGTTCTAATAATGCAACATCACCTGAACCTTCAAAGCCGAATCTATAGTCATATCCAACAACTGCTAATTTAATTTCAAACATATCTACCAGTATTCTTTTTATGAATTCTTCCGGCTGCATCCTTGAAAGCTTTTCGTCAAATTCGGCAAGATAAAGGTAATTGACGTTAAATTCATCTAATAACTCAATCTTCTTCTTTGTTGTTGTAATCTGAGGTGTAAAAAGCTTCCTTCTTAAAATGTTTTCAGGATGTTTAATAAAGGTATAAATAACCGATTTTAAGTCTCGGGAATGACATTCCTGTACCAGCTTTTTAATTAAACCGGCATGCCCAATATGTAAACCATCAAAATTACCCAGGCCGATTCCGGTATTCCGCGCTACTGGAAAACCACTGCTCCGCGGTTCAAAGATAACTCTCATAAAAATTCCTCACTTAGAAATATACAAGTCAGTCTATATAAAAAACTGTTCAACCTTAGCTTGAATTTCTAAATCTTGTTTAATTAATTTTGCTATACCTATGAACTTATTTCCTACGTATATTCTTATGAAATCTATGTCAACTAATTGTAAATCATTGGGATTTATATTTATTTTAGCACCATTAATAAAACGTTTTTGCTCTTCACTTTGCTCTATAACATATTTTTGATAATCCAAAAAAACTGTTTCAGTCGGAATAATCCCTTTTGATAATTGATTTTGATCGGCCAATAATTTCAATTGTTCAAGTGTAATAGCATTTTCAATATTAAACCTGGATACCTCTGTTCTAATCAGATAGGTCATATATGCTCCGCATCCTATCTTTTTGCCTATATCCTCACACAAGACCCGGATGTACGTTCCTTTTGAACAAGTTACATCAAAAAGTATAGTTCCATCATCACTTGAATAATCTATAACCTTGATATCGTATATTTCTATTTTTCTAGGCTTTCTTTCAACTTGTTGACCACTGCGTGCAAGTTCGTACAGCTTTTTACCTTGAACTTTGACTGCTGAATACATAGGAGGTATTTGGGTAGATTGACCCACAAATTCTTTTACAATTCTATCAATAGTGCTATAGAACTTATGCTTATTAACATGGGTGTTCCAATCACATTGCGATATAACATTTCCTTCGGCATCACCAGTAGCTGTTATAATTCCAAGTTTCAGTTCCGTTCTGTATGTTTTTGTTCCATTAGCTATATAATTTGAGGCTTTTGTCGCCTTTCCCAGACATATTGGTAGTACTCCTACAGCTAAAGGGTCGAGTGTTCCGGTATGCCCAACCTTTTTTATTCCAGTCAGCTTTCTTATGTAGGCAACTACATCATGTGATGTCATTCCAGGTGGTTTCAGGATATTTATGATTCCATCCAAAGGAAATATCAACTCCTAATCACTTTCAATAGTCTTTCCATAATAATAGATTTTGCTTCATCTATTGATTTAGATATTATTGTACAGCCGGCAGCCCTTTTGTGACCACCGCCTGAAAATTCTTTGGCAATTTCTGAAACATCTATATAGGAGTTGGACCTAAAATTAACTTTAATTTCATTCGGACTCTTTTCTACCAGAAATGCAGCTGCTTCAACCCCATTTATGTTTCTAGCTATATTTACAATACCATCAAAGTCATCAAGGTTAGCTCCAAAGCTTTCTTTTTGTCCATAGCTAACGTGCATGACTGCTATTTTCCCTTCTCCGGCCATCTCTAAAGAATCAATTGCTGATCCCATAAGTTTTACCTTTGCAAGAGATATCGTGTCAAATATTTTTTGTGACAATTCACTTACATCAATTTCACAGTTAATTAAATCTGCAGCAACCTGCATGCATATTGATGTGGTATTACTGTATCTGAAACCTCCGGTATCAGTCGCAATAGAAACATAGAGGCACTCTGCCGCCTCTTTATTTATATCTATTCCTGACATCTTGATTATTCTATATACCATTTCCCCGGCTGAACTGGCAAATGTTTCTATGTAACTATAGTCACCGAATTTGGTATTCGTAATATGATGATCTATATTAATTTTAATTCTTGAAGAATTATATACTTCTACACATCTACCAAGCCTTTCTAAATCTCCGGAGTCCAGTGCAACTGCAATATCATATTCAGAATGATTCCACTCTTCTAAAACAGTATCTGATCCGTGGAGAAAACCATAAATACCCGGAACTCCATCCTGAAGGTATACGTCAACTGATTTACCAATTCCTCTTAATGCAATAGCCAGAGCGAGAGAACTGCCTACTGCATCTCCGTCCGGGTTTATATGAGATATTATAGCAATTTTATCGGCTGATTTAATTTTATTTATTATTGTCATCAGATCGGTCATCTGTCTTCTCATCCTTTTTAGGTGATATTTGTTTTAGGATATTTGAAATTTTAATACCATATTCTATAGAATCATCTATTTCAAAAATAAGTTCCGGCGTATATCTCAAATTGATTCTCTGGCCTATTTCTTTCCTGATATAACCCGATGCATTCTTTAGACCTTCCAGAATTCGTTTTTTGCTTTCAGTCTCACCTAGTATACTAACATAAATTTTTGCATACCTCATATCGTTTGTAACTGTGGCCTTGGTTACGCTTATCATTCCGGATATTCGGGGGTCTTTTAAATCATTCTGGATAATATCGCTTACTTCTTTTCTAACTTCTTCAGAAATTCTCATAATTCTATTGGCTGACATATTATCACCCCTTTTATTGATAAAAAAAATTTGAATACGTGGAAATATATCCTTTCGCCCAAACTCAAGCGAAAGGATATATTTCTTGATTTATCAATCTACTATTTTTTCTTCAGTGAAGGCTTCGATTACGTCTCCTTCTTTAATGTCATTATATTTCTCAAGTGTTATACCACATTCAAACCCGGTTGCTACTTCCTTAGCATCATCCTTAAATCTTTTTAGGGATGCTAATTTACCTTCATGAACAACTATACCATTTCTAATGATTCTAATATCAGAATTCCTTGTTATCTTTCCGTCAGTTACATGACAGCCTGCAATAGTACCAATTCCTGAGGCCTTAAATATCTGGCGCACCTCAATGTGTCCAAGTATAACCTCTTTAAATTTAGGATCCAGCATTCCCTTCATAGCTGCAGTTATATCATCAATAGCCTCATATATTACTCGATAAAGTTTTATGTCTACGTTTTCACGGTCTGCAACAGTTCTTGCGCTGGACTCGGGTCTTACATTAAACCCAATTATTATTGCATTGGAAACATTTGCAAGCATTACGTCTGATTCTGTTATTGCACCTACACCGCCGTGAATAATTTTAACCCTGACTTCTTCATTGATTAATTTTTCGAGTGATTGTTTAATTGCTTCTACTGAACCTTGAACGTCTGCTTTGACTATTATATTAAGGTCTTTTACTTTTCCTTGCTGTATCTGGTTAAACAAGTCATCGAGTGTAACTCTTGATGATGACTTAAGTGACAGTTCTCTATGCTTTATTCTACGTTTTTCAACCAACTGTTTAGCTATTCTTTCATCACCTACAGCATAGAACAGTTCACCTGCTTCAGGAACATCCGGTAAACCTATTATTTCTACAGGTGTTGATGGTTTAGCCTTCTTTACCTTCTGTCCCTTGTCATCTGTCATGGCTCTGATTCTGCCTACAGTTGTCCCTGCTACTATTGAGTCTCCAACCTTCAAAGTTCCTCTTTGAACAAGCATTGTAGCAACAGGTCCTCTACCCTTATCAAGCTTTGCCTCAATTACGGTTCCTTTTGCTTGTTTGTTCGGGTTGGACTTCAGGTTCATCATATCTGCAACAAGAAGTACCATCTCCAGTAGGCTATCTATTCCTTCTCTTTGCTTTGCAGATACATTTACACATATCGTTTCTCCGCCCCATTCTTCAGCAACAAGACCATGTTCCATAAGCTCCTGTTTAACCTTGTCTGGGTTGGCTCCAGGTTTATCTATCTTATTAACAGCTACAATTATTGAAACATTTGCAGCCTTAGCATGGTTAATTGCTTCAATTGTTTGTGGCATAACACCATCGTCTGCAGCTACAACTAATATTGCTATGTCGGTAACCTGGGCTCCTCTGGCTCTCATTGCTGTGAATGCCTCATGTCCAGGCGTATCTAGGAATGCTATCTTTCGATTATTAATTTTAACACTGTAAGCACCTATGTGCTGTGTTATTCCTCCTGCTTCCTTAGCAATAACATTTGTTTCTCTTATGGCGTCAAGCAGTGATGTCTTACCATGGTCTACGTGACCCATAACTACAACAATAGGAGCTCTAGGTTCCAATTCTTCTTCCTTATCCTCACTATCATCAAACAGGATATCTTCTTCACTTACAACTATTTCTTTTTCTACTGTATAACCATATTCTTCAGATATGGTAGCAGCTGCATCATAATCTATTTCCTGGTTCAATGTTGCCATAATCCCATAAGCAAAGAGCTTTTTTATCACTTCAGATGCCTGCTTCTTCAATTTTTCCGCCAGGTCTTTTACAGTGACTATTTCTGGTAATACAACTTTTAGAACTGTCCTGACTGGTTCGGGCTGATAATTTTGCCTTTCATCATGCCTCCTACCCTTGCCTTGAGAACCTTTTCTTAACTTTTTGGCCTTGTCACTGTCATAGAACTCCAATAAAATATTTTCATCATTAAGGATATCCGAAACTCTCTGTTCATGTCCCAATGTTTTTATGGTTGTTTGTTTTAGGTTTTTCTCCTGTTTTCCTCCTTTAAGAGGTTTGTTAACAGGTTTATTTGTATCTTTCTTAACATCTTTTGATATCTTATCCTTAACAACCACAGCATCTCTATGGATTTGTTTTTGAGGCTCCTGACTTACATGCTTAGGCATATCCTTTGCTACTTCCCGCAATTGCTCTCCTATAAAGTCACGTTCTTTAAATTTTCGTTCGTTTTGAGGAGGTCTCTGTTCAAATGGCCTATTATTAACTCCACTTCTATTATAATTCCCTGCTGTTTGGGTTTTATTCCCTTGATAGTTGTTGGAACCCGTTCTATTCTNNAGGTTGAGGATTTCTAGACCTGTCAAAATTATTATCGCGTCTAAAAGGAGATCTATCTCTTTGATCATTCTTAACTATTTTCTTTTCTTCATTATTAGGCAATGCGTCTCTTTTGACATCCTGCCTTACTTCTTGTTTGTTTTCTTTCTCAATTACTCTTTCATCTATATCTTTATTCTCTTTCTTAATGGTATCTTCTACCTTGGTTTCAGGTGCTTTTTTCATACCAACTTTATTATCCGGTGATTCCAATACTTGCTCCTTTTCCGTAGTAATACTAACCTTTTCTTTATCCGACTCTGTCTTATTGTAAGGATTTACTCTATTATCATTATATCTTTGCTTTGAGTAATCATTTCTATTATCATATACCTTTTTGCGTGTATCGGTATTTCTAAATTCAAACAGATTGCTTTTATCTATCTTCTGAGCCTCAGGCTTATTATTGATAATATTGGTTCTCACCTCTCTCTTGGAATCACCTTTAATCTGCGTTCTTATCTCAGTAATAATTCCAGTATTAGCATCTGTACGAATTTCTCTGACTTCAGTTCTAATAATTCTTGGGGCATTCTTTTTATTTTTAATATCCTGAGGCTTGGCTTCTACTGGCAGCTTTCTGTTCTCCTCTATCTCAAGTTTATCATCTGCCTTAGGAATAATATCATCTTTTTGTCTTTTTGCTTTTATTCCAAAGTAGTCATAAATAGCTGCCAGTTCGTTGTCTTCAATAATACTCATATGATTTTTAACATTAATATTTATTGCTTTAAGCTTATCAATCAAATTTTTACTGTTTGTATTTAATTCTTTAGCTAACTCATATATTCTCACCTTATCCATTTGTTTCACCTCCATTAATTAAGGATTGATCCATCAGGTCAATGATTGTACTAGCAAATCCTTTATCACATACAGCAACCACTACTCTCTCTTCTTTCCCGGTTATTTTTCCCAGACTATATCTATCACCAAAGAACCGAATCTCTATATCCCGATATGAACACATATCTTTAAATTTTTTAGCCGTACCTTCTGATGCATCAGTTGACAATACGACCAGGTCAACTTTACTTGTTTTTATTGCTCTCTCGCACATATCGCTGCCTTTTAAGAGTTTACCGGCTTTATTTGCTAATCCGAGCATTGAATAAATCTTATTGCGCATTAATATTTTCGAGTTCCTCCTTTAATCTTGCATAGATTTCCGGCTCAATTGTTTTCTCAAAAGTTCTTTCGAGCTTCTTTCCTTTCTTAGCCTTCTCAAGGCAATCTATGTTAAAGCAAATATAAGCTCCCCGACCTGGTTTTTTTCCAGTCAGATCTATAGAAATCACACCGTCTTGTGACTTAACAATCCTCACAAGTTCCTTTTTTGATTTCATTTCATGACATCCAACGCACATTCGAGTAGGAATTTTCTTCTTCAATGTCATTTGAAGTCACCCTCCTTTTATAGTACTTAGTCCAAGGTTACTTAGTGCCAAGAATTTTATAGTGCCATTTCAGGACTCAGGACTGGGTTTTAGTCTTCAAAATTTTGAGCTATTTGCGATTCACTTTTAATATCAATTTTCCAGCCAGTAAGTTTTGCTGCCAACCTTGCGTTTTGACCTTCCTTCCCAATGGCAAGTGACAATTGATAGTCCGGTACAATAACCCTGGCAGTTTTCTCCGGTTCATAAATATCAACCTTTAGAACTTTTGACGGGTTCAGACTGCTTGCTATAAACTCTTCAGGATTCGAACTCCATTCTATTATATCAATTTTTTCACCTTGTAGTTGGTCTACAATGTTTTGAACTCTCGTTCCTCTTTGACCTACGCAAGCACCAACCGGATCAATATTCTCTTCAAGAGAATAAACTGCTATTTTAGTCCTTGAACCAGCTTCGCGGGCAATACTTCTTATTTCAACAACTCCTTCATGTATCTCCGGAACCTCAAGTTCAAATAATCTCTTCACCAACCCAGGATGAGTACGAGACAGATATATTTCAGGTCCTTTTGTAGTTTTGTTAACTTCAAGTATAAATGTCTTAATTCTTTCATTCTGCCTGTAAACCTCTCCGGGTATTTGCTCCTGTGGAGTAAGAATTGCCTCTGCTCGGCCTAAATCGATAATTACATTCTTCTTATCAATTCTTTGAACAATACCGGTAATTATGTCCCCTTCTCTATTGGCATATTGGTCAAATATAATACCTCTTTCAGCTTCTCTTATTCTCTGCATTACAACCTGCTTGGCTGTTTGCGCTGCAATTCTTCCAAAAGTTTTAGGGGTTACCTCAAATTCAATAATATCTTCAAGTTCATACTTCTTACTAATATTATGTGCCTCAGAAATTTCAATCTCAACTAAAGGATTATTGACATTTTCTACAACACTTTTCTGTGCAAAGACTTTTATTTCTCCATCTTCACGATTTATACTAACCCTAACGTTTTCTGCGGAACCAAAATTTCTTTTGTAAGCAGAAATCAAAGCTACTTCAATAGCTTCTAATAACGTTTCCTTATCTATTCCCTTCTCCTTTTCAATTTGAATAAGTGCCTCGATAAATTCTGAGTTCATTTGGTAATAACCTCCCCTTATTAAATTTAAGATACTATTAAAATTTAAATAATCTTTTTACAAGCGATACATTTTTTCTATCGAATTTATATATATCATCCTCCGCCTTAATAACTATATTGTTTTCTTCCAGTCCGATTAATTCCCCTTCAAATGTACCTTTTTTGTCAACTGAACTGAATAATCTGACCTCAACAGATTCACCCTTATATCTTTCAAAATCCTTATCCCTTTTTAGAGGTCTTTCTAATCCCGGCGAAGAGACTTCCAGAAAATAGCTGTTGGAAATAGGATCTTTCTTATCTAATTTATCACTTAATTCTTCACTAATAATTTGGCAATCGTCAATTGTAATTCCATCATCTTTATCTAAATAAACCCTTAGATACCAGTTAGAACCTTCCTTCACATATTCAACATCAACTAAATCAAATCCTTTTGACTCAACAATCGGAGCTGCTATCTCAGTGACTTTTTCGGTTATATTCTTTTTTACCATACAACCCTCCAATTAATTTAATGTTAAATAATGAGAAAGAGTGGGCCGATTCCCACTCTTTACCAGAAAAATATTTTACTTTGGTAACATTGATATTATAGCACCAGCATGATTCTTTAGCAATAGTAAATTAAAAAAATTTTAATAATACTTAATAATTTATTTCTTCGAATACTACCGGCAATGCCTCCTTCAAGCTATTTAACAAAGGCCTCATAACTTCCTGCATCTGTGGATGTGCTCTGGAAGAAGTTCTTTGTTTTAAAATTGTTCTCCATTCTCTTAAGTTGGCTGTTACAACTATTTCAGTCTTAACACTATTAGGAAGAACACTCCTTGCTTCCTGAGGCGTGGCTCCATTATTAACTAGTTCTATGTACAATTTTTCAGCTTCTAAACACGCTCTTTCCCATATTTTATAATTCTCACTGTTTTCATCCCAAAAAATTGGCTTAATAAATGTAACTTGATTATCATATTTATCCTTACTATAGTTACAATACCTGGTGCTTTCCTGGCTATAGCTTGCCAATCTATGCCTGACTATTTCATGGGTTACACCTCTGTCACAGATAAACCTGACTGTGATTTTTTCATGCTCAATAACTGACTCATGACCTGATTTGACAATCATTCTGATAAAATCTTTAGCTGAATCAGGGGTTGTACGGTCTTCACTCTTATAGCATGTCCTTCCTGCTTTTTCAATCTTCTTCAGCATATCATCAGCATTAATTTCGTCTTCAATAATAAAGCTTGCATTAACTATTTTCATAATAAACCCCCTATAAAATATTTTTTATTTGCTGTCTACAGATTCTTTTTTACTGATAATCAGTTCTAATATCTCAAGCAGTCTTTCATGGCTGCCTTTTAAATATAAATACCCAATCAGTGCCTCAAAACCAGTTGCATATCTGTAATCCATTATATCAGCGTTTTTGGGTGGAGAAGCAGGTTTAATATTTCTCCCTCTCCGGATAATCTCAGCCTCTTCAGCAGATAGATTATCAGTAATATTCCTTACAAATTCAGCCTGAGATTTTGCTTTAACAAAAGCAATTGATTTTTTATGTAACTGGCCTGCCTTTACCTCACCATTACCTATAAGAAGAGTCCGGACAAAAATTTCAAATATGGCATCACCAACATAGGCAAGGACCAGTGGAGAAAGGGTTTGCACTCTTTCCTTTGTAATATTATTACGAATTAACAGCTGACTTAGTAATTCCATATTTTCCCCAAATTTTCATGATTTTCACCCTGATTATAACATATTATTGATACTATTCAACAAAAAGAAAATAGGACTTTATTCCTATTAAAATAAGACCACGCGGCCATTAATGTTCTGTACCATATTCTGTATAATATAATTAGAGACTCGGAAAGGGTGGTTCATTTATGAGTATGTGCAACTGTCACAGGTGTGGAAAAGTAATTGTATCTGAGATAGATTCTCTATGCTTATCATGCTTTGAAGAGGAAGAAAAGGAATTCAAAAGAATAAAAGAGTTCCTGATTGAAAATCCACTGGCAACAGTCTTCCAGGTATCGGTTTCCTTAGATGATAGTTTACAAAAATTTAAGGATGTCGACGACAGTCACTGGGCAAGTGAGGCTATATTAGAAATGTCAGAAAAAGATATTATTGCAGGTTATCCTGACTCAACTTTTAAACCAAATAGCATAGTTAACCGTGGAGAATTTGCGAAGATGATGGTAAAGGCTCTGGAACTTGAGATTATCAAACCTGCTTCCCCAACTTTTAAAGACGTAAATACTGATAACTGGGTTTATCCATATGCTGAGAGTGCTAAATACTATTTGACTGGTTTCAGGACTTCCAGCGGAGACTATTTTAGGCCTTCAAGACCTGCAACAAGGAAAATAATACCCAGTCAGGTACTAACATTGAAAATGATTATAAAGCCGAACTACAAGTTGCTGGAAAGATTGATGAAAGTAAGATAGTCCTGAATTGGAATATAATGAGTAAAGAAAACTTTAAATACTACAAGGTTGTTATTTCCAAGAACAGCTCAAGTCCGAAGTATCCTGATGACGGTTATCTTTACTACCTTACAGATGTGAATAATACAACTGCTGTCATAGATAATAAAACACCTTACAATGGAGGAGATTTTGGTAAGTACCTTACACCAGGACAAAAATACTTTTTCAGCGTAACAGCAGTTTACAATGATAAAAAAATATACGGGAATTCTATATCATTAGCATTTCCACCGCAATCAACTACTAACAACACTGCGAAGGGATACACATCTCCGCAAGTTTCAGCTAAAACAGATGGAAGTAAGATTATATTAAAATGGCAGCCAATTTATGATGAAAGACTGAACGGTTATAAGGTCGTAATTTCTAAATACGATTCAAGCCCCAAGTATCCTGATAATGGATATCTATACTGGATTACCGATAAGAATGTATCCAGCGCAGTTATTGATAATAGTAAACCCTATAACAACGGTGATTTTGGTGAGTACCTTACTCCAGGTCAGAAGTATTATTTTAGTGTGACTGCAGTTTATAAAGACTTTAAAAAGCCTGGAAATACAATCTATATGGAATTTCCTTAATAATTAAACAAAATTGCTGAAAATGTGCTTGGACTTTCTCAGGCACATTTTTTTGTTCAACACAGTTCGAAGATAGTGTTAACAATCTCCTTCCAGTTATCACAATAAATAAACATATCATTCTTCAGTGCTTGATTATATTCTGTTTTAAATATGATTACCGGTATCCCTGACTCAATAATATCCGAAGCATATGCAGTTGAGTCTTCAATAAAAACTTCAATACCGAGTTCCTTACAACATTGGACCTTCGGCTTACCACCGGTTAGATAAAGTTTGCGCGGAAGTATTCCATGCTTTTCAAACCAATCTATTGTTTTATCATAGGTGAAATCACGTCTTGAACTTACAAAGTAAATCTCATGTTCCTTATGCAGGTAGTTAAGTGCCTCCACGGCATCTTCATATGGAGGTAGTGAGCAGAATAAGTACTCCAGATTCTGATTAATAAACTCCTGCCCGCCTTCTATCTGTTCAAACCGGCACGTAATATCCTCGCATGTAATGTCATATCCAAAATGCTTACTAAACTCCTTTGAGCATAATCTAATTGTATCAACAATTACTCCATCTATATCTACACCTATCTTCATTAAATAAACCCCCATAACTATTTTCGTTTACTATTAATCCTCATATAACTTTATTTTACAATAATTTGCCAATAAAAGAAAGTACTCTTTTTCCTTGTGCGAATAGTATGATATAATCCTGACAAACAATGAAGAATAAACCGAGGGGAAGAATCAAATTGAGCAATAAAAAAACAGTCATAATCACCGGCGCTTCAAGAGGAATAGGAAATGAGACGGCGAAGGCTTTCGCAAATGAAGGCTACAATGTCCTGATCAACTATAATAACTCCTGTGAAGAAGCCCTGAAGCTGAAAGATTTCATAGTATCAAACGGGGGCTGCGCTGAAATATTCAACGCAGATGTATCAAATTCCGGTGAAGTTAATCATATGATTGAATTCTGCCTTGAAACCTTTAAAAATATTAATGTGCTTGTTAACAATGCCGCAATAAGCCAGACCAAGCTGTTTACCGATATAACACAATCCGATTGGGATAGGATGATGGACGTAAACCTTAAAGGAGTTTTTAACTGCACCTCAAGTGTAGTAAAGCATATGATAAGTCAAAAATACGGCAAAATTATAAATGTATCTTCCATCTGGGGCATGACAGGAGCTTCCTGTGAGGTTCATTACTCTGCAGCCAAAGCGGGAATTATAGGGTTTACAAAAGCGCTCGCAAAAGAGTTGGGACCATGTAATATTCAGGTAAACTGTGTCGCTCCGGGTATAATCAGGACAAGCATGATTTCGGAATACAACCGGGATGAGATAAATGAATTGATAAATCAAACCCCGCTTTTAAGATTAGGCACAATGAAAGATGTTGCTTATACAACACTGTTTCTGGCTTCTGAAAAAGCGGATTTTATAACCGGGCAATTGATAAGTCCCAACGGCGGTTTTGTTATTTAAAAAAGAAGAAATATCCCCCTATGTCTTAATATCAATATTTTCCACAGGAGGATATTTGATGATGCATTAAGCTAGTCTTACTTGCTGCTACAATTCAAGACGGCGTATGCGCTCACTCAAGTCAGGATGGCTGGAAAACAACATGCTTATTCCACTTTTACTGTTAATCTTAAGCGTAGCCAGTGATGCTTGTTTATTATCAACCATATTTACATGATTTTTTAACGATTGCAATGCATGAATCATTGTATCTCTGCCGGCGAGGTTTGCGCCCCCCTTGTCAGCATGGAATTCACGATACCGTGAAAATGCGAGCACAACCAAGCTTCCCAATATTGAGAATAATATTTGGAAAACTATTACGGACACGAAATGCACAATCGGAGCCAGGTCTTCTTTTACTAATCGGGAGACAGTCCAGGCAACAATACGTGCCAAGAATACGACAAACGTATTGACAACCCCTTGCAAAAGGGTCATAGTAACCATATCGCCGTTTGCTATGTGTGCAACCTCGTGAGCCAATACACCTTCTACTGCGTTATTATCCATTGCATTAATAAGCCCTGTTGAAACTGCTACCAAAGAACGGCGTTTGGATGGACCGGTTGCAAACGCATTTACTTCCGGGGAATCATAAATACCTACTTCCGGCATAACAGTAAGTCCGGCAGCCCGTGAAAAATTATATACTTTATCAACAATTGCCCTTTCGCTCGAGGACAATGGACCATTTGGGTTTAATACCCTGACATTCATCATTGTCTTTGCCATCCACCGTGATAGAGCCAGCGAGATAAATGCACCCGAAAACCCTATGACTGCGCTGAAAATAAGCAATGCTCCGAAGTCAATGCCTTCCTCGGCATTAATATAAGAACCAACACCCAGCACAGAAAGAACAACTCCGATTGTTATAATTACAAGCATGTTGGTTACAACAAGCAGTAAAATTCTTTTTCCCATTTCATTTCCTCCTAATATGCAGATTATTTATTATAGTATATTCTTTTATGAGTTAATTATAAAGCCTCTTTTATTAAAAAACAACAATACAAGGTTTTTCACTTAATAAGAGTATCAGTCTAACTTTAAGGCCCTATCAAGAAAGTGTTCAATTGAGTCTTTTAAAGAAATGTAAAACTTAGTATTTAAACCTTGCTTTTCTAGTTCTGACTCAATAGCTTCAATATGTTCATCATTAAAGATATTGTTAATTGCAATCTTTATAGTGTCATTTTCTCTTTCGAACGGTACAAAATGATTTTCCCTCATAAACTTAATATCAAATAATTTAATTAATTTATCCTGGGGCTTCCGGTCATCTAATGACTCATATTCTTTGCTTTCATGTGCTGCAAGCTCTCTTAATGCTTGCTCACGTTCTAATATTTTCATTTCATAAAGCAGTTCACCTAACCGTTTGTGTATAAACTTATGTTGGTATTTTAATACTTCGTCCAACTGTTCCTTTGTTACGATCTGTTTCTCCAACAGGTACTCTCCAAACTTCTTTCTCTTACTTAATAAACCTGTTTTATGTGGATGTTTTGCATAAGAATTATATATAAATCTTCTTATCATGCTTGGAAGAGAAAGGTAGTATGAAATATGGTAATGCTCTTTTGCGAAATTAATTGCTTGCTCAATTGAGTTCTTCAATTCACTATTATTAATATCACTTATAGCAATACTGATTATATTGCCGGATAGGTCATAAGGTACAAACAACTGCTCAATCATCATACTCCTTTTAAAAAAATTCTGGAGGGTTAATGGGTAAGTAAAGTTTTCTAATATAATATAATTAACCTCCATGTAGCCGGCAAGCTCCTTTAGGACTTCTTCTTCCCCCAGTATATCAATATCGGTTAATACCTCTCCAATTTTCTTATGTGAATTTTCACTTTGATAATCTAATGCAGTCTTCAGTTGTAGTTCAGTTATTATGCCTTTCTCAAGGAGGTAATTCCCTAAGCCGTTTTTTTCTTTCTTCATAATTTTAATTTCTTCTTCACCTTCACTAAAATAAGCTAAAAACTTTTTCTTCAATTTCTTTAACATTCTTTTCATGATTTTCCCCCTCGTATAATAAATAGCGATTAGTTTTTAACAGCAATTGGAAGTGTCCGTTCGGAAATATCTTTTCCTTCTAATTTAATTATCATTTCAATTGGTTCACCTGCAGCATTGTCGAATAATACATTATGACCGTAATTTACTTTAGGGTTTACCATTTTTTCTATATCAGAAGGATA
Organism: Clostridiales bacterium UBA4821; assembly: GCA_002402315.1. GTDB lineage: Bacteria > Bacillota > Clostridia > Acetivibrionales > UBA4821 > UBA4821. The sequence goes on along the minus strand of DHFP01000178.1, from coordinate 3,124 downwards.
ACTTCCCGTTGTAGTCTTCAACGTCAGTTTACCCTTCATATTAATGCTATTATAAGAGTTATTTTGAACTTTAATCTTAAAGTTAATTCCCTCGACACAATACTCAATTTCATCTAATGTGAGGGTAAGATTTTTATTAAAGGTTGCTGAAACAGGGTCCACTTTAAATTTCTTAATTACGCCATTCAAACTTATTTTCCAGCCCTTCGGTGTATTTTTAACCAGAATATCCTGATTCTTAGTCTGCATTTTACCGTCATTTAAAAATGAGATTACTGTATTTACTATGGAGTAGTCAATATTCTCAGTAACATTTAGCACACTACAGTCAACAATGCTGGTTGTTCCAAATTGCTGTTTCACCTCATTTAGAAGTGATTCTATTGATAAATTGCCGTCATCAATATCCAGCAGTTTTAATGCTTCGGCATAGTTAGTATTTTCCAATAGGTTGAAATAATTATAGACAACTGATTGTCCAATTTTTTTATGAGTTATGTTTGCATCCAGGGAATCAATGGTAGGAAATATAAATTTGAATGCAACTGCAGCTATAAGAAGTCCTATGAATATAACACTGACTATACTGCTAAAGCTAATATCAAAATTTGGAGTTGACTCTTCTTTATTTTTCCGATTGTTTGATTTTTGCATAAGTTCCTGATCAAATTCACTAATCTCTTCTTGTATGTCATCATTTAAAATATTAGCATTATTTTCATCTATCCGGATACTCTTTTTCATATGTTTATAACCTCGCAAAATCATCCTATTAATAAAATTATAATATATTTTTTCCATATTACAATACAATAAATAATTCTTTATGTGTTATAATCTAATTGTCCTACGATTTTTGGTAATAGGAGGTAAAACCTTGAATACAAATAATTTCATAAATGATATTTTTATGCTTTTTCTCTCTGTGTCAATCATTCTCTTTACTGTTATACTTCTAGGATGGTTAGTTTATAACAGATTATTCTTAAGAGGTTTATCTTTAAAAGACGTATTATTTAAAAAGAACAGCCTAACCATCTGGCTGGAATTTATAGGGGGATTTTTAATACCAGCTTTATTTCTTGTATCAATGTTAATGGTACCATCCGGAAAATTCATTTATCAAGGTAAATTTGTAGATTTGTTAGCAATAATTAGCTATATTATTATATATATATTAATTTTATCATTATTTAGATATTTAGCGAGTAAAGCAATTAAATTAATAGGAAAATGGACATTAAAGTATGAAATAGACCTTGAGGATGAAATTTTTAAACAAGAAAATATTGCAGCTTCACTGTTCAGTATTTCTATTTCTACACTTGTTATTGGCATGCTGCTTCAAGAAAACTTTTTTGCAGAAAACTTATTTACAAATTTAATAAGAATCGGCTTGGTATTTATTATGACTTTAGGACTTTTGAGTGTACATAAGACTTTATTCTATCCAAAACATTCATCATTATTTAAAGAACTGTTTATTGACGATAATGTTTGTGCCGGAATTCTGCTACTAGGTCATACAATTGCTGTAAATCTAATAATATTTTCCTCCATAGAATGGTTTCGAATACCGGCATCCGGCTGGTACAATATTTTTAACATAATTGATGTAACTATTTTTATATGTGTAATCTACCTTATAATGATTGTGTTCGTGAGTGGCTCAAAATTAGTTATGAACGCTATTTTAGCAATTGATATAGATCACCAATTGTTTGAAGAAAATAATGTTGGTTACTCCATATTGGAGAGTTCATTCTATATTATGCTGTCGATAATTATAATAAACGGATTGTTTATAAAATAGACCCTTAGCAAATATTACATGACATATCTTTAATTTGCCTGGCTCAAGCCCTGTGAAGTATTGCCATATCTTACTTCTATTTTAGCTAACCCTATCATGCTATAATCTTCTTAAGCCGAATTCTTATATAAAGAAACGGGGGATCTTAATCTTGGGGTGAAGTCGGTAATCCGGCAGGGTGTTTCTCTTTTACCTAACCCGTCAACTAACCTCGTAGGCAATCAAAAGAGAGGAGAACTGAATAATGCAAAAGAAAAAGATGGTATTTTTACTGTCTACCCTCCTGTTTTTATTTGTCTTGTTTCCTTTAAATCAAGTAAGCGCAGAGACCATCAACCGCCCAATTCTAAAGCTGGGAATGAGTGGGACATACGTCAAAAGTCTTCAGACCGATCTTAAAACTCTTGGATTCTTCTATGTAACACCTACTGGATATTTCGGATCTACTACAAAAACATCTGTTATCAAATTCCAATCGAAGTATGGCTTAACAGCAGACGGCATCGTTGGATCCCAAACATATTCTAAAATTGACAGGCTTCTTGGAAGAACTGTTACTGTTTCCAGAAGCGGCACAATCAATAGGAGTCTTCTAGTACCCTGGTTCGACAACGCAGAGAATATATTCTATAGAGGAGCAAATGCCAAGGTGATTGACGTATATACCGACACAAGTTTTAATGTTAGGCGGACATACGGTTACAATCATGCTGACGTTGAAACTCTGACAACTGAAGACACAAATATCTTGAAGAAGATTTACAGCGGTCAATGGAGTTGGGCAAGAAGAGCAGTAATAGTAGTTGTAAACGGCAGAAAAATAGCTGCATCTATGGCAGGAATGCCTCACGCAGGACGGGAGGATCTACCGGGAGATATATGGGTGAACGACTGGCGTTCCTCAGGCTATGGTCCAGGCTACAACCTTGATAAGATTAAAGGAAACAATATGGGAGGACATTTCGACATTCATTTCTTGAACAGTAGAACTCATGGAACAGACAGAGTTGACGAAGCACATCAGGCAATGGTCTACAAAGCAGCACAATCAGGTTATTAAAGAGCACCAATATGTTTTAGGGTAAGTGACTCAAAACGCACTTACCCTCTTTTTTTATTAATAGAATTTTTTGCTTGCAAGATAATCCTGTACAATCTCCAATGCTTCACCAAATCTCTGGAAATGTACTACTTCCCTCTCCCTTAAGAATCTTAGCGGGTCAACCACATCAGGGTCATCAACTGCAAGGTTAATCAGCCATTCATAAGTAGCTCTTGCCTTTTGTTCTGCAGCCATATCCTCATGAAGGT
>DHFP01000189.1 GCA_002402315.1 Clostridiales bacterium UBA4821 | reverse complement strand
ATGCGGGTTTGAGGGCGATTTTTTTAGTTTTTTGCGTTTTTAGGGGTCAGGTTGACGAAAACGCGGTTAACAGGAAAGATATAGCCGAAAGGGTAGGCAATATTGCGCAAATTGCCGGAGCACAGAAGTATACAATCCAGGACGGAAACGGAAATGGAGTAGGCGTTGTATCGGTAAGGACAGGGTCCGGGTTGGGATTTGATGTTTTATCCGGCCGGGGTATGGATATTGGACAGTGCTTCTATAAAGATATTCCCATTGCCTGGATGTCTCCTGCAGGTATTACAAGTCCGGCTTATTATGAAGAAATGGAAGACAGATGGTTGAGAAGTTTCTCCGGCGGCTTGCTTACTACTTGCGGAATGACTTACTGTGGGGCTTCCTGTACTGATGTTGACTGGCAGAACAACATGGAGAAGCTTGGTGTTCACGGCAGGGTGTCCAACTACACTGCAGAAGATGTAGCAGTCGAACAGGAATGGGTATCAGGAGAATACAACATCAGTATAAGGGGCAAAGTGCGCCAGGCGGCCCTGTATAAGGAAAATTTTGTACTCACAAGGAGAATCAGCACGGCATTGGGAGGAAACACCATAACCATCTCTGATTCAATTGAGAATCTGGGATTTACTCAGCAGCCCCTTATGGTGCTCTATCACATAAATTTCGGGTATCCTATCGTAAGTGAAAACTCCCGTCTTGTTGCTGCAATAAAAGAAACAATAGCTAGGCCCGGGCAAGATGAGGCTGCAAGGGAGATGAACCTGTTTGCTGAGTTTACCGCACCTCAGGAAGGGTATGCTGAAAGGTGTTACTATCATGCCTTAAAGGGTGATGGTGATGGAAGTACCTATGCAATGCTTGTCAATGATGAGTTGAACCTGGGAATATATGTAAAATACAATATAAAGCAGCTTTTCAATCTGGTGGAATGGAAGCAGATGCAGACCGGCATATATGCGGTTGGTATTGAGCCGGCCAACTGCTACCTTGAAGGCAGGAATAAGTCGAGAGAAGGAAAAACACTACAGTTTATTCAGCCCGGTGAAATAAAGAAGTTTGATATTGAAATCGGGATATTGGACGGGAAGCAGGAAATTCAAAGGATGGAGGAAATTATAAAAAGCTTATAAATGTCTTTTCATGAAATTAATATTGGTATAAAATATAGGAGGTTTATTATACATAAGGGAGGTTTTATAATATGAACGGTAATAAGACCATTGCCTGTATGGGTGAATTATTGATTGATATGATTCAGGGCGATGAAGACATGACATTTAAAGCGCACCCCGGCGGAGCACCGGCAAATGTTGCAGTAGGTGTGGCCAGGCTTGGAGGAAAGTCTGCCTTCATGGGCAAGGTTGGGGATGATAACTTCGGCAATTTTTTGGAGGATACGCTTAAAAGAGATAACGTTAATACAAGAGGTCTGAAACGGGGAGGACAAACCGCTATTGCCCTTGTTTCTCTGGATAAAGCCGGAGATAGAAGCTTCAGATTTTATGAAGACCTTGTGCAGTATACCGAAGGGGATATTGACTTAAAACTACTCGACGAAAGCGGAGTGTTTCATTTTGGCTCAATATCACTGATTTACGATGCTGCCCGGCAGGCAACCGTTAAATGCTTGCAATATGCAAGGGAAAAAGGGCTTCTCATATCATATGACCCGAATTACAGGGATAAATTATGGGATGAGGATAGTGCCCGAAAAGGAATTAAGGTAGGGCTGGTTTATGCGGATGTCCTTAAGGTATCTGATGAAGAGATGAAATTACTTACCGGCGAGACAGATAATGAAAAAGGGGTAGAGAAGCTTCTTGGGATGGCTCCCAACCTGAAAGTAATTGCCGTGACATGGGGTAAGGACGGCAGCTACTGTTACTATAGGGGAAGGGGAAAAGCCATACCGACTATGGAGATTAAAGCTGTAGATACAACGGGTGCTGGAGATGGCTTTACAGCAGGACTTTTATACAGCATAACCCAAGCCGGAGGCCTTGACAACATAGATTGGAATAGGATGGAGGAGGCTTTTAGACTTGCCAATACAGCCGGCACATTAACGAGTACAAAGAAGGGGGCAATTACAGCGCTTCCGACAATGGAAGAAGTAAAGAGATATTTATAGATAACAATAGCAAAAGAAGGAAATGTAAAAAACGCAGTTCCTTCTTTTGCTATTTAAAGAGTCCTCATTCCATGTCTTTTTCATAGATACTAACCCCAACTCTTTCAATATGGTCGCATAGTGCTGAATTTTTAATAGAAGCAAATGATTTTACATCAAATTTATAAGGCAATGGTAGTTCCTCAAGTTCCACAGCAATACTTTCTACAAATAAATCATTGTCAATACCAAATATTGCGAGGTCTATATCAGAATTATGTTTAGCTGTTCCTTTGGCACGAGAGCCAAAAAGAACTACTTTCTTAATATCTGAATATTTACGAAAGACATTGTTTAACATTCCTATAATCTCATTACTTAAACCAGGATTTTTCATTAATTAACTATCCTTTCCAATAACCACTCATGGAATGCTGAAAGTGCAGGTAAATAAAACTTATTAATCGCTTTTAGAACTTCTTGAAATTTTGCAAAATCGTAACAATGCGATAAAATATTACGATGCAGCATCATATCAATCCAGACCTGACCATCATTTATCATATTTGCTGTATAGGCTTCTTTAATTACACTTCTCGCTGTTATTTCCGGAAGTATTACATTGCCATTGTCTTGCAAATAATCCTTCATTGTTTTCCAAGCAAGTTCATACGTGTATTCAAACCGTTGAATTATTCCCTCCTGTTCAAGTTGAGAAAAATCACTTATTTCTTTTTCCTCGAAAGCAGAACGCAAAAGTACAAAGGCCCTGTCAAAGTTCTGGAAGCGCTGCTTCCATCTAATATCTTTATTATTCATCATCTAAATTTTCTCCTTCCTCTTGCTGCCTCCCTTGCTTCCTATTACTATTTCTAATCTCTTTGTACTACCCACTTAACTAAGCCCATATCATGTTTATTTATCATACTAGGGTGAGTTGGAACTACCCTGAATGTGTAACCATAATTTCCACCATCTTGTATTACAACAGTCTCAGCATAGTTATAGGTGCCGCTTCCAACTTGTTCTACCAGATTCATCGGTTTAATAACGGGGTTCTCGATTTGAGAGTTTTCACCTATCTTTCCGTAAAACAGTTCAACGCTTACCTGAGATGGGTCAATGCTGCCAAGTAAAACAGTGGCTGCTGCTTCAATAGCTTGCCCGACAGAAAGTCTGCTTTCAATAAAGAAATTGGTGTTTTTAGCCGGAACAACTTGAACCGGCGACCAGTTGTGTTCTATTGAAGCTTTCCAATCGGCAAGTGATTTAGGTATTTCATAATTACTATCTATTATACTTTTTGTTCTATCCATCTGGGGAACGTAGTAATCCTTAATGTAGTCCTGAAGCATTCTAACTGTACTAAAAGCTCTGCCTACCGACCTTATGGATTCCTTCATGGTTTGAACCCAGCCAACAGGTATTCCTCTCTCATCCCGGTTGTAATACAGGGGAATTATTTCATTTTCTAAAGTTGAGTATAGGCTTTCACTATCTGCGTTATCCTGATGGTCATAGTTCTGATAGTATTTATCTTCGCCAACCGCCCAACCGTTTTTTCTATTGTAACCCTCAATCCACCAGCCATCAAGGACGCTGAAGTTGATTACACCGTTAATTGCTGATTTTTCACCGCTGGTGCCGCTGGCTTCGAGAGGTCTTCGAGGGTTGTTTAACCATACGTCTGCGCCATGTATAAGGTACCTGGCAACATTCATATTATAGTTTTCCATTAAAATAACTTTCCCTTTCAGTTCAGGACGATTGGTATAATCATATATCTGCTTTATTAATTCGTGAGCAGGCCTATCAGCCGGGTGAGCCTTTCCGGAGAATATAATTTGTACCGGTCTACCAGTGTCAGTCGCAATTTTTGTGAGTCTGTCTATATCCCTAAAAATGAGGTTTGCGCGCTTGTATGTTGCGAATCTCCGTGCAAATCCAATTATCAGGGCATTAGGATCAAGGTAGTTTTCAATTTGTTTAAGGTTTTGCGGAGAATCACCATGTCTGGACTTTTGTTCTTTCAGTCTCATCCTGACCATTTCGGATAAATTGCGCTTTTGGTCCATGTGTACATTCCAAATTTCCTCATCAGGAATATCGTAAACCTTATCCCACATACTCTGGTCATCAATGCGGTTTTCCCAATCAGAGCCCATATATTTGTCAAACAGCTGTTTGAAGCTGGAATCCAGCCAGGTGAGCGTATGAATACCATTGGTAACGTGGCCTATAGGAATCTCTTCCTCCGGAACATTTGACCAAATATCACTGAAGATATTTCTCGATACTGCTCCGTGCAATTCACTAACACCATTTTTCTTACCTGAAAGTTTAAGGGCAAGAACTGTCATATTAAATACTTGAGGAGCATCAGGAACTACTCTGAGTCCAAGGTCCAGGAACTCATGCCTGCTGATTCCCAATGAACCCCAATAGTTACTGAAGTATTTATCAATTAAATTCAGAGGGAATACGTCGTTACCTGCAGGTACCGGTGTGTGGGTAGTAAACACTGTGGAAGCAGATATAATTTCTTTAGCTACCCTAAAGGGGAGTCCTTTTTCCTGAACAAGCTTACGTATTAACTCAAGTCCGAGAAAAGCTGAGTGTCCTTCATTCATATGATAGATAGCCGGATTAATCCCAAGTGCATCCAGAGCTCTTATCCCACCTATTCCCAGAAAGATTTCTTGTGATATACGCATCTCCTGGTCACCGCCATATAATCTTGCTGTAAGATCTCTATCAGCGGGACTGTTCATTTCAAGGTTTGTATCAAGCATATATATTGATACCCTGCCTACGCTAACTCTCCATACCTTTGCAAATACTGCCCTTCCCGGTAGTTCTACACTAATAATAACTGCCTCACCATCAGGCCCGATTGCAGGTTTTACCGGAAGTTCAGCCATGTTTAGTTCTGAAAAGCTGGTTTCCTGCCACCCCTCAGCATTAATATATTGATTAAAATAACCATGCCTGTATAATAAGCCAATTGCCACAAAAGGAAGGCCAAGATCACTGGCAGTTTTACAATGGTCTCCCGATAATACTCCTAATCCTCCGGAGTAGACAGGGAGAATTTCATCCAGGCCATACTCAGCAGAAAAGTAAGCAACAATAATTTCTTTTTTATCGGGGAAGTTTTCAGAGAACCAGGTTTTAGAAGGGTTCATATATTCATCGTATCTTTGTACAACTTGATTATATTTATCTATAAACTCATGACTGTTTGAAGCTTCTTGAAGCTTCCTTTGACTGACTTCTTGAATAAATTTTACAGGATTGTTTTTCACTTTAACCCATAATTCATCATCAATCATTTTAAACAACTTAAGAGAATCCACATTCCATGACCACCATAAGTTGTTTGCTATTTCAGGAAGTTTTTTTATATTCTCTGGTAAATCCGATGTAGCTGTAATCTTTCCATATAGATACATATGCTTCCTCCATAGTAGATAATGTTTTCCAAATATATAATACTTAAAATTAGTATTTTTGGCAATACAAAGTACAAAAGTTGATGGAATCATCTATGGATTGGATATATCACTTAGTTAAGGTTTCGATACTTACTCTATGCACCTTACAGAGGTCACAGCCATTACATAATATAACTTTATTTAGAAATACATTCTTGATTGTTTCAATTAATTCTTTGTTTTTTATTTGTTTTGCATCGTGAATATATATTCTAATGGGTGCAATTGTTATTAGTGAACTTACCAGTAAATCGTCAAAGTTAATATCTTCTTCAGGAACTTCATTCAAGAATTCTTTTATACAATCATTAGTAATTTCATTGTGAGAATGATCCAGTATTATATATTTATTTTCATAACCGGGGAGTATATGAACAGCCTCAAGCTTTGGTTCCTGAATATCAACGAAATATCTTAGAAGTTTGATAAACTCTTGATATTCTCTTTCCATTAAAAAAGTGTCGACGGCTTTGTCAACAACATCCTCAAGTTCTCTAATATATTCCTTAATTCTGAAATTTACAAACCCATCAAGAATAATCTCATTACTATTTTCAAAATATTCCAGAAGCTTTCGGAAAATTAGATTTTTACGTTTTGTAGAATATAAACTAATCTTGCTATTCTCACCTGATTTTAAGATAGAAGTAGAAAGATCAACTATCTGTTTTTTTTCTGCCTGGTTAAAATAGCAATAATTCATATTAACTATTCTGGTTATGAGCTTTTTCTCATAGTACTTGATTATATAATCAGAAAGTATGAATGAAGCATATTGTTTCAGGATGTTAAAATTGTGGTCACTTAGAGCACTTAATATTCTATTTTCGTTAAGTTTACATATTATAACCCTTGATTTAGAAAATTTAATCAGGGTTGTTTTCAGTTTAAGCTTTTTTTCCTTTAGGTCATTTAGCTGGTTTACAAGATAGTCTATAGAATCATTAGTATATTCATTAACTCCTATAGAGAGAAATCGCATCTAATTCACATCCCTTCACGTACTGTGTAAAAGCAAGAACAAAGTTAGGTTTTGCCTTTGTTCATATTGAATGAAGATATATATAGTTATAAGAATTAAGCTAAGGAAGAATTAGCCGCCTTAAAAAAATATTATAGCCCAAAATCTTAAGGTTAGTATGTATCTTTAAACTTTTTAGTATACCGAATTGATAATATGTATATTTTGGAATTAATGTACTGATTTTTAATGATAATATTATTCCACCTCAAGAAGCGGAATGAGTGAACCTATATCAATAGGTATGCTGTTGGTTAAGCTTATCATTTCAACTTTATGCTTATTCAGAAATTCCAGTACCTTTTTAAAGTCCGGGTGGCTTTGCAATGAACCTGTTATAACTAAGACATCTGGAGCAATGAGACCTATGCATCCGCCAATAAATCCATAGTTTAGGTCTTTCAGATGTATATAGCCTGGAGCTATCAGTAAGGAATCTATCCCGTTTTGTAATGCTGCCTTTTGAATACCTTTATCAGAAGTAATTATTGCAGAATTACTGATTATTGCAGTTGAACATTTAGTATACCCTTGATTAACATTTACTAGTGTCAAGCCATTTACCACTAGAGTTTTCTTAATTATAGGGTCAGTGCAATTCAACTTATGAAAGCAAATATCCCCAATCCTTGCTACATTATATGCAATATCTTCAGGGTAGTTACTTTTTAGGACTGAATGACCACAAATAATATTGAAGCTGTATTTGGATAACTTGCTTTTTATATTTTCGAACATGCTTGGAGGTGTTACAAGATTACCATTTCCTAAAGAATATAATTGAATATCGGGATGATAAGATATGGAAGGGTAAACAAAATTGCATGGGTCGGTAAGAATCAGATCAATACCAAACGATGAAAGCTTGTAAAGAATATGTTCCGGAGTTCTACCGTCAATCAGTATAAGTTTAACACGTTTTTCAGGAATGAATGGATGCTTAAGAAAGTTTAAATTCATTTTAGCTCCTTTGAATATAGCTTAGAACCATATTATCTAAAATGAATTTTGTTGGCAAGAGCAATTCAGTTTACAGTTGACAGTGTACAGCTATTAAAAATTTTTTAAGATAAAATTATGCGTCAGTTACAATGCATAGTTATTTGTTAGTTTACAGTTAACAGGTGTTAATTGCTAACTAGTTAACCTTCACCTTTTTATGAATTTTAACTGTCAACTGCAAACTATTTACGTCTGGTCCAAGCTTGTAAGTACTTTATCAAATACATCTATTACACATCTGGTTCCATCCCAGTGTTTGCATGCTCCACATGAAATATTTTCAGCAGTTGTGCTTCCCGTACCGGATACGAAGCCCGATGCTCGGGATTCAAAGTCCCTGCAGGATTGACCCACGGCTATCAATTGATCTTCACTGGCAAAATTCATAAACATTCCTCCTGCTATATGCTAAACTTATTATATACAACATAATGAAGTATTATGTATTTTAATAATTCATACCAACATATGCAGTCATAAAAATGAAAATAATATGAGTATCTTATAATAAAGTGATATAATTATTTTGTCGGAGAAGGAATTAGTAGTTTTGAGCAGAAAAACCAGAGTCGCCCCTCGCCCAAGCTTGGGATGACAGGGGGTGAGGGTTGGAGGAAAGGGGATAGTTGTATGGAGTATAAAAGAAATAGATTCCATAATCAGAGAAATCCGGGTGAAAATAATTCAGCAGACATTTTAATAGGAAGAAATCCGGTAATGGAAGCGTTAAAAGCAGAAAGGCCAATAAATAAGATACTTGTTGCCAGTGGTGAAAGAAAAGGTTCAATTAAAGAAATAATTGCATTAGCCAAGGAAAGACATATAGTGATTCAAGAAGTTAATTCTGTTTATTTAAACCAGTTGTCACAAGAAGGTAATCACCAGGGGATAGCTGCAATGGTATCCCCATTTGCTTATGTAGAAGTTGAGGATTTATTGGAAAAGGCCGGAAAAAATGGTGAAAATGCATTTATTATATTATCAGACGGTATTACCGATCCATATAACCTTGGAGCTTTAATACGGACAGCTGAAGCTGCCGGAGCTCATGGACTGGTAATACCCAAAAGGAATTCATCACCGGTAACTTCTACAGTGGCCAAGGCATCTGCAGGTGCAATCGAATATTTGCCTGTTGCACGGGAAACTAATATTGTTAGGTGTATAGAGTATTTAAAGAAACAAGGACTATGGATTGTAGGTGCAGATGCTGATGGGGAAACGCTTATATATAATGTTGACTTAAAAGTTCCAATTGCCCTTGTAGTTGGTGGAGAAGACAAAGGAGTCGGCAGGCTGGTAAAGGAACATTGTGATATTGTTACGAGCATACCAATGAAAGGCCGTATGTCTTCGCTAAATGCTTCGGTTGCGGGGGCTGTACTTATGTATGAAGTTCTCCGTCAACGGGGCAGTTGAAAATGGTGATAAACATGGATAATCAACTGGTCATTAGGAACATCAAAGACTTTGAGCCCAAGCACACTTTTGAGTGCGGGCAGTGCTTCAGGTGGAACAGACAGCTTGATGACTCCTACACTGGGGCTGTCAGAGGACATGTATTTAATATCAGTAAGGAAAATGGCTCAATTATAGTTAAAAGTGATATGCCGGACCCTGAGGAGATACTTTTGGACTATCTCGACCTTCAGACAGATTATTCAACTATTAAAGGAGAATTATCAAAGGATCCAATAATGAGTAAGGCAATAGATTATGGGTATGGTATCAGGATTCTCAAGCAGGAGCATTGGGAGTGCTTAGCTTCATTTATCATTTCAGCTAATAATAGAATACCTATGATAATGAGGTCGGTAGAGAACATTGCCAGGGATTTTGGGAAACCAATTGAATTTAACGGCAGTACTTATTTTTCATTTCCACCGCCAGAAGTGATTGTAGATGTAAATGAGGACAGGCTTACGCTCTGCGGTGTAGGATTCCGGTGCAAGTATATAAAGCATGCAGCCCGTATGGTGGCATCGGGTGAAGTTGATTTGAATGCACTAGAGAATATGGACAGCGGTTCAGCAAGAGGAGAGCTAATGAAAATTCCGGGAGTTGGTCCTAAAATTGCTGACTGTGTTCTGCTGTATTCATACGGAAAATCAGATGTCTTTCCAACTGATGTATGGATAAAAAGGGTTATTGAAGTTTTATATTTCGGAAGGGAGGCCAAACTGCCCGAGATTCAGGAGTTTGCAAGGAGAAAGTTCGGGTCATTGGCAGGGGCTGCCCAGCAGTATTTATTCTATTATGCCAGGGAGAATAAAATCGGGAGTCCGGAGAGGAAATAGGTGGTCGGAGTTAAGTTGATTATTGACAATAGGTATAATATTTGCTAAATTAGAATAAATTAAGGAATGATGCTATGATAGAGAAGAGTAGCCTGCTGTAGTACATAAAGCGACCTGGGGAGGGTGCAAGCCCAGGGGTTAAAGCTGGTGAAGGGCGCTCAGGAGCAATTTGTTATTAAGGCGGGTGCGGAATATATATCGTACCAAGCAAGGTGGAACCGCGGAAGAACTTCTTTCGTCCTTGAGCAGTAGGACGAGGGGAGTTTATTTTATTTTAGAAGGAGGTAATGTTTATGAATCAAAATGTAACCATGGATAAAATCGTGAATCTTTGTAAGGGAAGAGGATTCATATATCCCGGCTCTGAGATATATGGCGGTCTGGCAAATACCTGGGATTATGGCCCTCTAGGAGTAGAATTTAAGAATAATGTGAAAAAAGCCTGGTGGAAGAAGTTTATTCAAGAAAGTCCTTACAATGTTGGGCTGGATGCAGCCATACTTATGAATCCTCAGGCATGGGTGGCTTCAGGACACGTGGCTGGTTTCAGCGATCCTCTTATTGACTGTAAGGAATGTAAAACCAGGCACCGCGCTGACAAGATGATTGAAGAATGGGTAAAGGAAAACAGCAGGACTGAAGATCCTGCCGGCTGGACGAATGAACAGATGATGCAGTTTATTAAAGAGAACAATATCGGGTGTCCTGATTGCGGTAAGACCAATTTCACCGATATCAGGAAGTTTAATTTGATGTTCAAGACCTTTCAGGGAGTTACTGAGAACGCAAAGGCCGAGATATTCTTAAGACCGGAGACTGCCCAGGGCATCTTTGTAAACTTTAAAAATGTCTGGAGGACATCAAGAAAGAAGATACCTTTCGGTATAGGACAGATAGGAAAGTCATTCAGAAATGAAATTACTCCCGGAAACTTTACTTTCAGGACCAGAGAATTCGAACAGATGGAGCTTGAATTTTTCTGCAAGCCCGGAGAGGATCTGGAATGGTTTGTATATTGGAAGGACTTTTGCAAGAACTGGCTGCTAAGTTTGGGTATGAAGCCGGAGAGCATGAGGCTGAGGGATCACAACAAGGAAGAACTGTCACACTACAGTAATGCTACAACAGATATTGAGTTCAAGTTCCCGTTTGGTTGGGGTGAACTATGGGGAATTGCAGATAGAACCGATTTTGATTTAAAACAGCACAGTGCACATTCAGGAGAGAATCTTTCATACTTGGATCCAATTACAAACGAGAGATATATTCCTTATTGCATTGAGCCTTCTCTTGGGGCTGATAGAGTGACTTTAGCTTTCTTAGTTGATGCTTATGATGAAGAACAGATTTCAGGTGCAGATGATGAAGATACACGTGTTGTTTTACGGTTACACAAATTTCTTGCGCCGGTAAAGGCAGCAGTTCTTCCGTTGTCGAAAAAATTAGGAGATGAGGCATATAAGATATATGAAAGCTTATCTAAAAAATATATGATTGAATATGATGAGTCAGGTGGTATAGGAAAGAGATATAGAAGACAGGATGAAATAGGAACACCATACTGTATAACTTTTGATTTTGATTCACTTGAGGATAAGAGCGTAACAATAAGGGATAGAGACACAATGCAGCAGGTAAGGATTAAGATTGAGGAAATGGACAGATATCTTGAAGAGAATCTGGCATTTTAAAATTCCGTTACAGGGAGATAACCGTAATGCTTATAGCTCAAGCTTGGAAAGATTATGAATTGATTGATATGGGCGATGGAGAAAAATTGGAACGATGGGGAAAGTATATTCTTAGACGCCCGGATCCCCAGATTATATGGCCGTTGAATGAAACACCGCAGTGGAGAAAGTTGGATGCTCACTACCATAGAAGCAAAAGTGGCGGAGGCAAGTGGGATTATCTTTCTAAACTGCCTGAAAAGTGGACTATATCATATGGAGATTTGTCATTTTACATACAGCCTACAGGTTTCAAGCATACAGGATTATTTCCGGAACAGGCAGTTAATTGGAATTGGATGATGAACAAAATCAAGACTTCAAACCGTCCTATCAGTGCCTTAAATCTGTTTGCATATACTGGCGGAGCAACTGCTGCCTGTGCATACGCAGGGGCAGAAGTGTGCCATGTGGATGCGGCTAAAGGAATGGTGAGCCGCGCTAAGGAGAATCTGATAATATCGGGTTTAGAGGATAAAAAAGTAAGACTTATAGTGGATGATGTTTTTAAATTCATCGAAAGAGAGAAGCGTAGAGGGCATTCTTATGACGCAATAATAATGGATCCTCCATCTTATGGCAGAGGTGCGGGGGGAGAGGTCTGGAAGATAGAAGATGCCTTGTATAAACTTGTTAAAAGCTGTGCAGACATTTTATCATCCAACCCGCTATTCTTTTTAATAAATTCTTATACTACCGGATTTTCTCCTACAGTTCTCCGGAATATACTTTCACTAACTGTAGGCCGGAGGCACAAAGGACAGATATCCTCCGGAGAAGTCGGACTTATGGCTTCGGCCTCGGGACTAATTCTTCCTTGCGGAAGCTTTGGACGTTGGGAGGACTAATGTTGAATAACGTAAAGATACTCTATGAAGACAATCATCTTTTAGTTGTAGAGAAGCCGGTGAATATACCTGTTCAGGAGGATAGAACCGGAGATAAGGATTTGCTTACCTTATTAAAAGAAGACATAAAACAGAGATATAACAAGCCGGGCAATGTTTTTTTAGGTTTGGTTCACCGGTTGGACCGGCCGGTTGGAGGTGTAATGGTTTTTGCAAAGACATCAAAGGCAGCCTCTAGGTTATCTGAGCAAGTAAGAGCAAGAGGGTTTAAGAAGACTTATCTAGCAGTTGCACATGGTATACCCGTAAAGCAAAGGGACAGTCTGGAACATTACCTGCTGAAAGACAGCGTGACAAATACTGTAAGCGTGGTTGAAGCAGATACTCCAGGAGCAAAACATGCAAGTCTGGACTATATAGTTTCAATCAGTGCCGATGGGCTTAGCCTGGTCAAAATTAACCTGCATACAGGGAGGCCTCACCAGATAAGAGTTCAGTTTGCCGCAATTGGGCATCCGCTGTATGGCGACCAGAAATATGGGGTGGAAATAAATAAACCGGGACAGCAGTTGGCTCTGTGGTCCGCTGAAATTATTTGCAAGCACCCGACTAGGGATGAGAAAATGGTGTTCAGGAGCAAGGTGCCGGATATTTATCCGTTGAGTTTGTTTGAAGATACTTAAAAAGTAATCTCATTTTTTGTAATGTAATAACTTTTTATATTTAATCTAAAAGAATTGGTTGATTTACATAAATTATCATGTGCCGTTTTGCAAAAAGTACTGACTTGAATTCTTTGGAAGTTGACAAAGTCACCGATTAATCGGTATAATTTGATAAAAACATTGACGTTTTGGTATTGGGAAAATGATTTTTTATTAATTTTTAGTCTGATTATTTAGGGGGGGAGAAATCTTGAGTGAACATAGAAAAGAAAATAAAGCCGAAAGAAGAACCAATTTGTTTATATATAAATTGATTATAATACCTATAATATTTGCTTTTTTATTCTTCATATTGGCAATATCATCCTCTATTAACAATTCAATAAAGACTAATCAGGATCCAACTGTAAAAACCGAACTAAATATTAAAAAATAGTACCAAAGATAATAGGAGTAGGAAGATGCGATTTTTTGACTATCTAGATGAGCCAACTGCAAATAAAATATTTCATATAAAACCTGACGATTTTTATTTGGATTCCCAGAAAGATTTACTCTCATACGCATTAGGAGCTACATTATATATTCCTGCAACCAGACAAAACATAACCCAGAACATAATAAACCTTAAGTCTTCGGGATTAAAATCATGTGTCTTATGCATGGAAGATGCAATTAATGATTCGGAGCTCGAGGCAGCGGAGGAAAATCTGTTTTTAGTTTTAAAGCAGCTTGAAATAGCGGTAGAGCAAAAGGTTATAAATTCAGAACATATTCCAATGATATTTGTGAGAGTAAAGAATGAACAGAGTTTTAAAAAGATAATTAGAAATATGGAAAAGCTTTACTTAATATGTGGTTTTGTATTTCCTAAATTTTCTTCATACAATGGTGAAGAATTTTTTAGTTTGCTTAGGGAGGTTAACTCATTATCAAGAAAGGTTTTTTATGGTCTGCCGATACTGGAATCAAGTGAAATAATTTACTTGGAAAGCCGGGTCAACGGACTTATAGCAGTGAAAAATATACTGAATAAATATAATGATATAGTTTTGAACATTAGAATAGGCGCAACTGATTTATCAGGTTTATATTCAATAAGAAGGGAATTTGACCAGACTATTTATGATATTTCAGTAATAAATAGCTGTATAGCAGACATTGTTAATTTATTTCATCGGGCTGACAGCGAATACGTTATTTCAGGGCCTGTTTGGGAGTATTTCAAAAGCGGTGACAGGTTACTAAAACCGCAGCTAAGGCAATCTGCTTTTTCAGACGAGTTGGGAAATGAGGGCTTAACAAGAAAGAATTATTTGATTAACCAATACATTGATGGGCTTATCAAGGAAACTTTGTTGGACAAGGCAAATGGACTGGTAGGCAAAACGGTAATACATCCTACGCATATTCCGATAGTTAACGGACTACAGGTGGTTACCAGAGAAGAGTATGAAGACGCAAAGGTAATCCTGAAGAATGGTAAAAATGGTGTCGTAAAAAGTACATACAACAATAAAATGAATGAACCCAAGCCACATGTCAATTGGGCAAGAAAAATTCTAATCAAATCGAAGATATATGGGGTGTTAAATGAGGGACGTAATTACACTAGCTTGTTCACATAATTAAACTGAAGAACAAAGGAGAAATCATGAAGAAACGTATATGGTTTAATAGATGGTTCAATACGGCTTACCATTTTATTAATTTGATTAAGAATAATGATGAAGGTACTCAGTTCGAAGTATTCGGAACTCATCCAAATATAAACTCAGCAGTGCTGGCAGCATGCGATTATGCTGAAAGCGAACCTACCATTTGCGGTAAGGATTATGTGGAGTACTGCATTTCGTTTTGTAAAAAACATAAGATAGATATATTTGTACCCAAGAATCAAATGCTGTATATTTCGGAATATATTAAAGAATTTCACAATATAGGAACTTTAGTTCTAGCCAGCAATAATCCAGAGCTGCTTAGAACAATAAATAACAAGCCCAAATTTTATGATTTATGCAAAAGGCATAATATTGTTGAACTGCCACAGTATTATGTTGTAAACACGGCAGACGAATTTATTAAAGCATATAAAGCACTGCTGAATGAAGGGCACATGGTTTGTATAAAACCTGTCAGCACAGAAGGGGGATTTGAATTTAGAGTTATTGATGATGAAAGTGACCGGTTAGGGAGGCTGTTTGGTGAGTTAAGCTATTATGCTACAAGTGATGAGGTTTACAAAGTTTTATCATTAAATGACAAATTCCCGGATTTAATGGTTTCAGAATATTTGGACGGGCACGAATACAGCATTGACTGTCTGGCTTACGAAAGGACTTTATTTGCTGCTGTTCCCCGTAAGAAACTGGAAGGAAGGGTCCGTTTATTAGAACACGTTCCCGAGCTGCATGAAATAGCCCGGAAAATATCAGAAGAATATAAATTGCCGTATGTATTTAATATTCAAGTCAAATATAAGAATGGTGTTCCGAAGCTGTTAGAAATTAACCCCAGGATGTCTGGAGGACTTCACATGTCTTGCCTATCCGGGGTGAATTTCCCATACTTGGCAATAAAGCTGCTCGAAGGGAAAACCATTGAAGTACCCGAACCGAAGTTTGGTATAAAGGTAACTCAAATTGATAAGGACATCATTTTGGCGTAAGTTCCTTTAAGTTATATTAACCAATGATGAATATAAAAGGAGGGTTCTAGATGCACCGAGATGAAAAAAAGTATAGGATAGCAGGAGATTTGGAGCTAACAGTTTGCATTAAAGAAAACAAGTTCGGAATCCCTTCTGAGGCACTTTTTGGAATAGCTGCCAGAAAAAATAAGAAGAGGGGGTTTTTGTTTGTTAGTAAGGTGCTTGGCAAGCACATTCCGGTGCATCCGCAGATTCCCAGGATAGGCGGACATATTCTTGCCCATCTGTTCATGATGGAAATAGAAAAAAGAGGCCTCCAAGGTACGGATATTTTAGCTAAAGCGCTCTCCAACAAAGATTTTATTCCGGAAGCGGTGTCTATTATTGAATCAACTCGAATTGAGCTTGATGAACCGACTTTGTTTATCGGATTTGGCGAAACGGCAACAGGATTGGGGCATGCCATGTATTCTGCGTTTTCAAAGGGTACAGGGTTCATACATACAACAAGAGATTTTATAAAAGAGTTGAATTCGGCATTTAATTTCCAGGAAGAACATTCTCATGCTGTCTTGCATTTGTGCTATGCATTGGAGAAGGGCTTCTTCGATAAGTTTTCGAGGGTAGTGCTGGTTGATGATGAGATTACTACCGGAAAAACAGCCTTGAACTTGATAAGGGCATTAAACAGCAAATATCCCGGTAAGAAATATGTGA
Source organism: Clostridiales bacterium UBA4821 (assembly GCA_002402315.1). GTDB lineage: Bacteria > Bacillota > Clostridia > Acetivibrionales > UBA4821 > UBA4821. The sequence goes on along the minus strand of DHFP01000189.1, from coordinate 16,700 downwards.
TAGCATCACTTCTGGATTGGCGTACAGAGGAGCATATTTCAAACTACGAGAGCCTGAAAAAGGAACTGGACATCAAGTTGGATACCATTGCACTGGTTGAAGGATGTATCGAATATCAAGGCGGTTTTGAAAATTGTACCGAATCCAGTTTGACAGAAGTTCATTCCTCCGACATAAAAACGGAAACCATAGAAATCACTGTAGAAGATAAGCATATATTCACATTTGTTGATGGTAAGGGACGTGAGGAAAAAGCTGCTTATCTGAACGCAACAGGCAGGTTTGGAATTTACTCGAAAAACAGTCGGGATATTGACTTGCTGGCTTCCCAGGCGGCAAGCAAATTAGTAAAAACCAGAGCAAGGGGAAGATGCTTGTGTTTAGGTTTCGGTGAATTTATTTACCTTCCCGCAGTGATTGCGTGTAAGATGGGCGAAAACGTATTTTATCATTCTACAACCAGAAGTCCGGTTCATCCAATCAATAAAGACGGATATGCCGTTAAAACGGCAATACCGTTTGAGAACCCATATGACCCGGATATTCAGAATTTTATTTATAACATTTTGCCTGGAGGGTACGAAGAAGTATACATTTTTCTTGAGAGAAACATTGATACTGAGCGGAAAGAGAGACTTGCAGAGGCAATTTCGGAATATGGGATAGGGTGCGTAAAGTATGTGGTATTTTGTTGAAAAGGAGGTGGGGGCAGATGTTGTCTGAAAAGCAGGAGATAATAGCAAAAAGGCTGATTCAGCCTGATAAGATAGGAAGCTACAGTCCGAATGATGTTGTTTTTGTTCTAAAGGACATATCTGATCTTATTAAAGAACAGGGAAATGAAGAAAGGGAGCAAGCAATACAGAGCGGAATACATTATTCGGAAATGCTTCCTATAGAATACCATCCCTCTGAAGAATATCTGAATATTTTTTATGAGGCGCTCGAAGCTTCGGCATGCAAGGTTGCAAATGCTGTAGGGGTGGTTGCCGGGCAAATAATGAGAAATAGAGGAAGAAATATTGTTTTGGTGTCCCTGGCCAGAGCGGGGACACCTATCGGTATTTTAATAAAGAGGTTTATAAAATTTAAATACTTCCTTGATTTAAAGCATTACAGCATTTCAATCATAAGGGGTAAAGGAATAGATGAAAATGCCATTGCCTGGATTACCAAGAATCACCCTGAATTGGAGATTCAATTTATTGATGGCTGGACAGGGAAAGGTATGATAAAGAGCGTACTGGAAGATGCGTGCGAAAAGTTTTTCCAGCAGTATGGAGTCAGGTTGAACCCTGACCTCGCAGTACTTGCAGATCCGGCACACTGCGTAAGCACTTGCGGGACAAGGGAAGATTTTTTGATTCCCAGTGCTTGTTTGAATTCTACTATATCAGGACTCGTAAGCAGAACGGTTTGCAGGGAAGATATAATTGGCAGGAACGATTTTCACGGTGCAAAATACTATTCCGAGTGGAAAGATATTGACCTTTCAAACTTCTTTCTGGATAAAATAACAGCCTGCTTCCCGGAAATTCTTTTTGCCGATAGCACCATTAAAAAAACAAATGAGCCTGTTAGTCGTAGCGGAGCAAGGGATGTAGCTATGATACAAAAGGATTTTAATATTTCAGATATTAATCTAATAAAGCCGGGAGTAGGAGAAACAACAAGGGTTCTCCTGAGAAGAGTTCCGTGGAAAATTTTAGTCAACAGTATGGATAATCCCAATTTGAAGCATATACTTCTTTTAGCTGGGGATAGAGGGGTTGAAGTTGAAGTCTATGATAAAATGACTTATACGTGCTGCGGGCTAATAAAATCTGGAAGGAAGCAGGCAGCCGAATGATATTTGCATCTGACCTTGATGGCACCTTGATTTTCTCCAAAAAGCGTTTTGTGGATGTTCCTGAAGATACGGAAATAATTTTAGTTGAAAAGAAGGAGCAGGAAGAAATTTCATACATGACCAGGAGGTCAATTGATATTCTTGTAAATGTGGACAGGATGGTCACATTTATTCCTGCTACAACAAGAACTTTAGAACAGTACAAGCGGATAGCCATATTCCAGGAGGAAATTGTGCCTGAATTTGCGATTACAAGCAATGGAGGGAAAATACTCGTAAAAGGGGAAATAGACAAACAATGGGAAGATTATATAACAGCAGGTATGGAAAAGCTTTCCGTACCTGCTGAAGATACTTTTAAAAAATTAAGCGAATTCATGGATGACTCATGGGTTTTATCCTACAGGCTTGCTGATGAACTGTTTTGGGTTTTTATTGTAAATAAGGAAAACTTGCCCAAAGATGAGATGAACAGCTATATCCACTGGGCAAATGAAAATGGATGGCAGGTTTCCATACAGGGAAGGAAGCTTTATATTGTTCCAGAATTCATAAATAAGTGGAGTGCCCTTAATTATCTGAACCAAAGACTTGCTTGCAACATAGTTATCTCTGCCGGAGATTCACTGCTTGATTACCCACTTCTAAAGAACTCGACACGTGGCTATGCTCCTTTAAATTGTGAATTGAAAACATACTTGGATAACGAAAGGCTGACTATTCCTAACTTAACGTTTACACAAAGCAGTGGCATAATGGCCGGAGAAGAGATTTTGAAGAACTTACTGGAATATTTACCCTACTTTTAAAACCACCTTTTTACAAAACCGGATTTATTAAGTCTCTGCATTTCCAGTTTAAACTCCCTTGATAATGGCAAATCGAATTTTAACTCTTCCAGATAATGAATATCAAATAATTCTCTATTTATTCCATTTTCGATATTATTATATCCTGGAGGAGTTAGAATAATAATATCGAACCCCACGGAATGTAAAAAAGCCAGGGTAATAAAATCTTCTTCGCTGAAGATTATCTCGCTATTGTCATAAATTATAAGTTTAGGGATAGCAAAAGGATAATCAAATTTCTGTATTAAATTATAATATCTTTTATTCAGGGTTAATACTGTTGATAATATTTTAATTTTAAAATCCAGGGTCATATCCTGAAGGAAAATATTATCTGAAGCGATCAGTTCGTTTATCTTTTCAACAACAAGGTCCTGGATGGAAGTCCTTAAGTATGTTAAATTATATTCCTTCCATTTAAATATTCTCTCTTTATCAAATAAGCTGTTATCTTTCATTAAATCCCTATAGTTGAAAGACTTGAAAGTTACACTTTTTGTAAATGGAATTTGGTTTATTAATACTAGGGTATCTTTATTATTTTTTATCAGTTTTGATATGTTAGCCCAATAGGAAGTTAAATTAAGATTTGTGCCGTTTATTTTTGTAAATATAGTTGGGATATAGACAGTATCATCTTTTATTTCGAATCCTGTCCTAAAGCTGGAGGGTTCTTTCCATAGCGAGAACAACTCTTCATAAGTTGTTCTCACAGGAATAGACTTAACTTTATAATTTTCGAACTGCCATGGTTTATAAAAACCACTCATTTCTTTATTTATTAAGGAATCAACTTCTCTTGAGACTTGATATCCTATTGTTTCCACCCTTTTCAATTTTTCAACCAACGGAAAAGGCTTTATAGGTGCTTTCCTGTCAAACTCCAATTTATTACTAAAAACATCCTTTTTATCTATATCTGTAAAATTGTAGTCGGAGAATGGGTTGATGTATAAAATATCAAACCCTGCTAAAGACATAAAGATAAGAAAATAGGTTTCGTCTCTTTTTATATCACCATAAAATAAAATCTTAGGATTATGACTGTTGTAGTCGAAATTTGCTATATATTGCAGCCCATATTGTTCAATCCAACATACTAATTTCACATAGAAGTTTTTTAGAATGCTTGAGTTGAGGTCTCTTTGATTATTTATAAAAAGTTCGAGAACTATTTGGATTTTTTCCTTAATAAGCGAATCCCTTACCGGATTCTTTATAACTGGTAAGAGGCCTAAGTGATAAAGCCCTTCCACAAAGTATCTTGAATTGATGTTATTTAAATCACCAACTGAATTCCACTTGTTATTAATTAATTCAATTTTATTTTTGGGTAATGCTGTACCTAACCCATTGTCAATTCTTTCATACAAAACTTTGAATTTTGATAATTGGTTGTCAAGATTAAACAAATTATTATAGTATTCATCCTCGTCTTCATAATCTATGCCGATAATCCTATAGAAATAAACAGGAAGAGTTATATTTATATCATTGTGCGCAAACCCTTTACGTTCACTCGGTTTAATAAATATATCCCTGAATATGTTTTTGGATTTCATACTTATTGTATTCATTTTAAGGCTATTTAGATGAACCCTGTCCAAATTTTTCACTCCATAAAAGTTGTTTAGAGTACTTTTTTAAAAATAATTCGAGTTTGTACCATAATTATTAGACCATAAAAATTTTTTGGATGCAAGTAGAAATAGTTATATAAGCACGGCAAAATCATGAAACCAGTTGATGGAGAACCAGTCGAAACACAGCAATTTTTAACATGAGGTTGACTTGAATTATTTGCAAATGTATAATGTAAATGGAATAAAAAGCCTAAAAAGGGGGAGGAATATTATGCCAATTTCCTTACAAAAAGGTCAAAAAGTTGATCTTACAAAGAGCAATCCAGGACTTTCAAAAATCATAGTTGGTTTGGGATGGGATGTGAAAAAATACACCGGCGGGTATGATTTTGATTTGGATGCAGCAGCTTTTATGTTGAACGCAGATGGAAAGATCATTAAAGACATAGATTTTATCTTTTACAATAATTTAAAGAGCCAGTGCGGAAGTGTGCAGCATATGGGGGACAACCTTACAGGTGAGGGAGAAGGAGACGATGAGCAAATCATTATTGACCTCTCGAAAGTCCCTTCGAATATAGAAAAGATCGCATTTACCGTAACTATTCACGAAGCTGACACACGTAATCAAAACTTTGGAATGGTATCAAATTCCTTTGTACGTATTGTCAATGCGGTAGACAATCTGGAAATTATACGATATGATTTAGGCGAAGATTTTTCCATTGAAACAGCATTGGTGGTGGGCGAAATTTACAGACATGCCGGCGAATGGAAATTCTCCGCTGTAGGAAGTGGCTTTAAAGGTGGTCTTAAAGCACTTTGCCAGAATTTTGGTATTAATATGTAAATATATAAAACATGAAAGGAAGTGAACAATTTGTCAATTAGTCTGCAAAAGGGTCAAAAAATCGACTTAACTAAAGGAAATGCGGGACTTTCTCAAATTATGGTAGGATTAGGATGGGATCCAATTAAAAAAGGTGGAATGTTGGGAGGTTTGTTTGGAGGGGGCAGTGATAACCAGATAGACTGCGATGCTTCTGTAATTATGCTTGATGCAAATAATAAGTTTACCAAAAAAGAAAATCTGGTTTACTTTGGGAATTTAAAGGATACTTCGGGAAGTGTTCAACACATGGGGGATAACCTTACCGGTGATGGTGACGGTGATGATGAACAAATAAAAATCGACCTTAATAGAATTCCGGCTGATGTTCACCATTTGATTTTTGTTGTAAATATTTATGACTGCCAACGCCGCAAACAGGATTTCGGACTTATCCAAAATGCTTTTATCCGTGTGGTTAATGCTTCTAATAATCAGGAATTGCTTAAGTTTAATTTAACAGATAATTATGCCGGAAGAACAGCCTTAACTGTTGGTGAGGTATATAGATACAATAATGAATGGAAGTTTGCTGCAATTGGTGAAGGCACCAATGATATTTCTCTAAGCGAATTGGTAAAACGTTATGCTTAAAATAATTAAAGGAGATAAAAAATGGCAGATGAAAAACCGGAAGTTATTTCTGTAATAGATTCTGTTGAGGGAAAAAACTTAAAAATAGAAATAATTCAATATAATAAGATGCTTGGGAGTGATAGTACATCAACTAGTACGGAGCTCTTCTATAGAGAAAGTACAGGGTTGAAATTAAAGCAAGTAAGAATTTTTCTAAACAATGGACAAGTCATGACAGAGGCTGGCGCTCTTCATTTTATGAAAGGTAATATCACTATAGAAAATAAATCCGGTGGTATTGGAGGGTTAGCTTCAAAGATGGTTTCAAGCATGCTAACCAGGGAGACAGCATTCAAACCTATATATAGCGGAAAAGGAGAAATTTATCTTGAGCCCACGTTTGGACATTACTTGTTATTAGGCTTGGATAACGAAGAAATAATTGTAGATAAAGGTATGTTCCATTGTTGCGAAACTTCTATAGAAGTCAGTGCGGCTATGCAAAAAAATATTTCTTCGGGATTAGCTGGTGGTGAAGGTTGGTTTCAAACAAAACTTAAAGGTTCCGGTTTATGTATATTAACCAGTCCTGTGCCTGAATCTGAATTAATAAAATATACTCTAAACAATGAGAAACTGCAAGTGGATGGTAATTTTGCATTAATCCGTATGGGGAATATTGAGTTTAGTGTTGAAAAATCTACAAAATCGTTATTCGGTACACTGACAAGTGGAGAAGGCTTGCTGCAGACTTTTAAAGGGACAGGGGAGGTATGGCTGGCTCCAACGCTGGCAGCTTATAAACGTGTAGGGCAAGTTTAAGATAGAATATGAATTGTTGTATTAGAAATTTAGAGTAAAACTCTAAAAATCAAATAAAAAACAGGAGGAATATACAGATGCCAATTTCTTTAAGTAAAGGCCAGAAAGTTGATCTTACAAAAACAAATCCCGGTTTATCAAAAATTATAGTTGGATTAGGTTGGGATGTAAAAAAATATGATGGTGGGCACGATTTTGATTTGGATGCTGCTGCTTTCTTATTAGGTGCAGATGGAAAAGTGACAAACGAAAAGGACTTCGTTTTTTACAACAATACTCATGGTGCTGCAGACTCTGTAATTCATACAGGGGATAATCTTACCGGTGCCGGTGAAGGCGATGATGAGCAGGTCAAAATCGATTTAAGTAAAGTACCAGCTAACGTTGAAAAGATTGATTTTACCATTACTATTCACCAAGCTGCAGAGCGTAATCAAAATTTTGGACAGGTATCCAATGCTTTCGTCCGTATTGTTAATGAGGCAACAGGCGAGGAATTAATCAGATACGATCTCGGAGAAGATTACAGCATAGAAACCGCAGTTGTGGTAGGTGAACTGTACAGAAATGGTCCTGAATGGAAGTTTAATGCTATTGGTAGTGGTTTCCAGGATGGACTTGCAGCCCTTTGTGCTAATTTTGGAATTGTTGCTGGTTAACTAGCGGTTTAAATTATAAGGGGTGTTTGTGGGTATAGCCCTCTACATCCCCTGTTATTTTATTAATTATTATTCTTAGGAGATGTGAATGAATGGAACTTTACCAGAAAGAAGCACAACAGATTGTTACTGAGTTAGAGAGTAGTCAAGACCATGGCCTTTCTGCTTCAGAAGCTAATGAAAGGCTAAAAAAATACGGTAAGAATCAGTTTACACCGCCACCTAAAGAGAGTATATTTGCTAAAATATATGACAACCTTAAAGAACCATTAATATTAATCCTAATAATTTCAGGTGTTATATCTATACTTATGGGACATATATATGACGGTATTGGTATTTTTGCAGCAGTCCTGATAGCAACAACAATAGCGGTTATTCAAGAGGGTAGATCAGATAAAGCATTTGAAAAATTGAGCCAGCAGAGTGAAAACATTAATGTTAAAGTACTCAGGGATGGGAGCATAAGTTATGTATCCAAGAGTGAAATTACTATAGGAGATATAATTCATCTTGAGGTCGGTGATAAGGTCTCTGCGGATGGAAGGATTGTTCAAAGTCTTAACTTCAAGACGGATGAATCAATGCTTACCGGAGAAGCTGAAGCAGTAACGAAAAATTCTGAGACTGTTCAATGCGATAATGAAGTTCCAATAGCAGAAAGAAGAAATATAGTTTATTCCGGCACCCTTGCAGTTGAGGGAAGGGCAACAGTAATAGTGACTTCTGTCGGTGATAGTACGGAGATGGGAAAAATCGCAAACGAACTTAAGGAATCTCTGAATACTCAAACACCTTTGCAGGAAAAATTAGCTGATCTAGGTAAAAAGATATCAATTGTTGGGTCAATAGCTGCCGGCCTAATCTTTTTATTTGAAATCTATCACATGTATGCAAATGGCAGTATAGGCTTTGAGGGAATTAAGGATGCATTTGTTGTATCAGTGGCTTTGATTGTAGCTGCGGTTCCGGAAGGGTTGCCCACTATGGTTGCATTGACACTTGCATTTAATATGCAGAAGATGGCGAGAAACCAAGCTTTGGTAAGAAAGATGATAGCCTGTGAAACAATAGGGTCGGTAAATATAATATGCTCTGATAAAACAGGTACTCTTACACAAAACCAGATGACTGTTACAGATGTCTGGTGTAACGGTGAAAAGGCTGATGTTGAAAAAATAGACTGTGACATTATGATTGAGAATTTCTGTATAAATTCTACGGCGAACATATTTAAGGATGACAATGGGTTTAAGTTTATAGGGAACCCAACAGAGTGTTCACTCTTGGTATGTGCAAACAAGAATAAAACGGTATACGAAGATTTAAGGAAGAATGCAGAAGTAGTTGCCGAGTATCACTTCTCTTCTGATAGAAAGATGATGACTACTGCAATAAGAAGAGAAAACGGTTATAGACTTTACACAAAGGGTTCGCCTGAAAAGGTATTAAGTCTATGTAATAAAGCTTTGTACAAGGGCAAGGTAATAAACCTAACCAAAGAAATTAAAGAGGAAGCTGAGTTGCAAATAAGAGGGCTTCAGGAGCATGCAAAAAGAGTAATACTATTTGCTTACAAAGACATCACAGGAGAGCCGGATTGGAACAACACCAATAATATTGAAAAGGACTTAATATTTGTCGGCTTTGTAGGAATTGAAGACCCGTTGAGACAAGATGTAAAAGTGGCTATTGAAAGATGCCGTAAGGCTGGTATAAGAGTAAAAATGCTAACCGGAGACAATATTCACACTGCCCGCGCTATTGCTCAGCAATTGGGTATTATAGAAAAAGACTCTCTTGTTCTTGAAGTTACGGAAATAGAAAAAATGAGTGATGAAGAGCTTTCAGGGATACTTGAGAGGATTGTGGTGCTAGCGCGGTCAAATCCTTCAACCAAGATGAGAATTGTTAAGCTGCTTAAAGAACGGGGAAATGCTGTAGTAGTTACCGGAGACGGTATTAATGATGCTCCTGCTCTAAAGAGCGCCGATGTAGGAGTGGCAATGGGGATAGCCGGGACAGAAGTTTCGAAGGAAGCTGCCGATATAGTTTTACTTGACGACTCATTTTCTACTATTGTTAAGTCAGTAAAATGGGGAAGAGGTATCTATGAAAATTTCCAGAGGTTTATTCAGTTTCAGCTTACTGTTAATGTAGTTGCTTTTGTTACAGCTTTCCTGGCAGAAATTTTTAGATTTGGGATGCCGTTTACAACTCTGCAGTTGCTCTGGGTAAATATTATAATGGATGGCCCTCCAGCCTTATCCTTAGGTCTTGAGCCTCCAAGGGAACATCTATTGAATAAGAAGCCGGTACCCAGAAATGCTTCTATAGTTTCAAAGGGTATGCTGTTCAGAATAGTTTCAAATGGACTATTCATTGTAGGTGCGTTAATGTTCCTTATGCACACCGATATTCTAGGTGGTACGCTTGCACAGCAATCTACGATTGTATTTACTGCATTTGTATTATTTCAGTTGTGGAATTCATTTAACTGTAGGGAACTTGGCACTTCTAGCATATTTGTAAACATTCTGAGAAACAAAGCGATGATAATAATCGTTGCATTGACATTCTTGATTCAAGTAATGGTAACTCAGTTTGGTGGAGAGGTATTCAAGACACAACCTCTTGAATTAAGCTTATGGTTAAATATAATCGCATATACGTTTAGCGTAGTAGTATTTAATGAAATTGTTAAATTAGTTCAGTTTATTGTAAGCCTGATAGGGAAAAGAATAAATAGACCATTAGAATCGCAGGCTATAGACAACAAATAGTATATTTTTTTCATAAAGACCATTGGAAAAAAACTTCTTCCTAATGGTCTTTTATTATTCAAAACGACAGCTAAGTATAGAATTTTTTACTTGAAAAATACTATTAGCTAAAGTGTTTATAAAAAAAATTCATAAAGGTTTTTGGCTTTTGTGAGTTACTAATCTCTTTATCAAAAAAAAATCTTTTTGTATTACTCCTGCTGCTTTTTATTAAGATAAAAATTTGAAGAGCGATGATAAAAAAGATAGCAGAAAAGAGTAATATAAATTTCATTATTCTTGCCTCCCCGTTTTTATACTATAGTTTTCCGTTTAAGATATTTCCTGTTGTTAATATATGTTTTACTACTAAATTTGTTACCCAAAAAGACTCGCATTTTTCCTATTGAATACGAATGTGCGTTTTTATAAAAATTGGATGCTTATTTAACTAATTCAGACGCAAAATCTATAAAAACCAGGCGGCTTAATTGACTTTTCAGGCATGTGATGGTACTATTTAGTGAATTCATTAGTAAAGTGTTACAGTTACTTAATAAAAATTAGAGAGGTGCATTATGATTTATAAGCTCAGAGACCCGATCAGCGGGCTGACACATTTTTTGGGTGTACTGCTTTCAATTGCAGCTTTGGTGCTGTTGGTATACTTTAGTGCAGTTCAGGCTACGGCTTGGCATGTAGTTTCATTCTCGATATTTGGAGCCAGTTTAATAATGCTCTATACGGCAAGTACACTCTATCACCTCCTGCCTTTATCTGAAAAAGGTATTAAGGTACTAAGGAAAATTGACCATATGATGATTTTCGTCCTTATTGCAGGTACATACACACCTGTTTGCCTGGTACCTCTGAGAGGCGCATGGGGGTGGAGTTTGTTTGGGTGTGCATGGGGTTTGGCTGTTGCAGGTATAGTAATGAAGATATTCTGGCTGAGTGCGCCGAGATGGTTATATACACTAATTTACCTGGGAATGGGTTGGATGGTAGCGGTTGCGTTCCTGCCGCTTATACAGTCCATGCCTGAAAAAGGCATTGCGTGTCTGGTGTTGGGTGGATTATTCTATAGCCTGGGTGCTGTAATCTATGCATTTAAAAAACCAAACTTACATAAATGGTTTGGCTTTCATGAGATATTTCACCTGTTTGTGATAGCAGGAAGCATATGCCACTTCTTGATGATGTTCAAGTATGTATTAAACCTTCATTAGAATGAAAATAGTCCTGAGTGCTGAGCAACATAATAAAGAATACAGGAGTCAGTAATCAGAATAAAATCTTAAAATCAATATTTTTAATCTCAAATACCTTTCCTTTCAGATAATCCAATACCCCTCCATCGGTAAAATCAAACACTAGTTTATAAGCCCAGAGGGCTTGGTGATTGACTTTTACTTTACGGTTAAGCTTATTTACCCCATATTTCCCGTCTCCAACAATGGGGTGGTCGATATATGCAAGGTGGGCACGAATTTGGTGTGTCCTGCCTGTGACCAGTTCTACTTCAAGCCTGCTCATTTCCTCTCCGGCTTCCAGGACCCTGTAGCGTGTTACTATCTCGACGTAGCCCGGTTTTCTTGTCTCAGATATATATACCTGGCTTTTTCGGCTGTCCTTGAAAAGATAGTGCCTCAGTTCGGCCTGCAGTGGTTGAGGGCAGCCGGCTACAATACACTGGTAGAACTTTTTTACTTCATGATTTTTTATCTTATCCAGCATAATATCCAGAGCTTGTTGTGTTTTTGCTATAATGACAATACCTCCGGTATTGCGGTCCAGCCTGTGGCAGAGAGTAGGTGCAAAACCATCTGCTTTTCCGGGAATATATTCACCTTTCTCCTGCAGATAGAGGGTAACCATATCAATAAGGCTGGCTTCATTTGTATCTGAGGTGTTATGAACAGGAATGCCGGGGTTTTTATTAACCAGCAGCAGGTTATGGTCTTCATAGACAGGGGGACGGTTCTTTTGTCTGCATGCAGACAAAAGAACCGTCCCCCTGTCTATGCCGTACAGCACATCATCCTTGATATACACATCAAGAACATCTCCGGTCTGTACGGAAATGTTTTCGCTAACTTTCTTACCGTTAACTCTGATATCCTTATTCCGTAAAGCCTTAAAAACAGCACTGCGGGGTAGCTTTTCAAAATGATCCAACAGAAACCTGTCCATTTTTTTGTTGTGATATTTTGGGGGTACTGTAATACTGACCATAGTTTACTCCTTTATGGTTATGAGGATATTATATACCAAATAGCAGGGAGTGTATAAGCATAATTTATTCTGTAATAAGCTTTATAGATTTTGCAGGACATTTTTTCTCGCATTTACCACATCTCAAACAGTCATAAAAGTGAATTTTATCCCGGTCTTTATATTTGTAAGAAGCAAATTGCATGGGACAGATACGCTCACATGCCGTGCACGAACTGCAGATGTCTTTATTTATGCTGATATATGAATTCTTCCTGAGCTTGGCGACCCAATTTCCCATTGTACCCATTGGACAGAATGTACACCATGTCCGTGGTTTAAAGGCTGCAGCAAGAATAATTCCAATAAAAGTTGTGATGTAAATCATGGTTATGAATACCCTTCCCATGCCGGTTATGTTTCCCCAGACAGGAATTATCTGAAGTAAAAAAACAGCCATTATAGTCATGAATACTATCAATCTAAATATATTGTTATAGAAAAGACTAGGTATATTCTTATTACAGCTTATTTTTGAGACTATAACATCAAGGAAACTTCCACGAGGACAAAACCAGCTGCAAGTAGTCCGCCCGTTAAATAAGGCTCCTACTGGCGGAGCGAGCATGCAGATTATTGCAATAAGCCCTATAGGGGGATAAAATATACCGGCTCCCAGAAAAACAATAAGTATTAACCACGTCCAGGAGTGAAAGGATTTCTTAAATTGATTTTTTATTAACATGCGTATCTCACCTTATAATAAGATTTTTATATAATACTATGCGGTGGATAGGAATTTATTGACTAAAATAGTTCAACTGAAAAGCATTTAGCAATTCTCTTCAGTTTAAGCTATCCTAAAGCAGTTTTCAAAGTGGTCCCCAAAGCAAGAAACCTACGTTTTCTCACTTTGAATCTCTCTTCCCTTAATCCCTGAATTCCTTGCTAAGAGATTCTAATATTTTATTCCATCCTTACGGAGCCAATGCCAATTGGCCTCCTTACCAGATGGCATTTAAAACTGCCGTCCGTGGCAGTTTTTCCCCTTCACTCTTCCGTAAAATATAAGAATCTCTAGAGCTCAGAATAACGGGATATTTAGCATATCTTTGAAGCTGCTTTTTAGTGGCTGCAAAGAATTCACGGGATATTCCCGTTGCGACGAGATTTAGAGCCGCTTGATTGTGTGGAAGACTGGAGGGGTAAAATTTGCACGGATGCAAATTTTAGGTGTCACTTGACATGGAGGTCAATTGACACCGACCCTGGAAGGATGGAGCACAATCTAGCGGCTCTTATTGAGGAGCATAGGGAACCAGCGGGAAAAGGTGGCAGGAAAAACCGAAGAGGTTTTTCCTCTTTACAATCACCCATTCTTCCTCTATCATGAAATTATATGATTTCAGGAGGTCTTTATGAAGCTGCCCCAAGAATTTATTTCCAGGATGGAAGCACTTCTGGGAAATGAATTCCAGGATTTCTTAAACACTTATAGCCAGCCCAGATATTACGGATATAGGGTGAATACGCTCAAAATAAGCATTGAAGAATATCTGAAACTAATTGGCAAGCAATTAGAGAGGGTGCCGTGGTCAAAAGACGGCTTTTACTATCATCCTGATGACAATCCCGGAAAGCATCCCTACTACTATGCTGGATTTTACTATATTCAAGAACCAAGTGCTATGGCTCCGGCAGAGGTTTTAACTGCCCAGCCCGGAGAAAGGGTACTGGATCTTTGTGCAGCTCCAGGCGGTAAGACAATGCAGATTGCCGCAGATATGAAGGGGGAAGGTGTACTGGTTGCAAATGAGATAAATTCCTCCAGGATAAAGGCACTGATAAAGAATATTGAACTATGCGGTGTAAAGAACGCAATTATTACAAACGAAACTCCCAATAAACTTGCATCCAGGTTCGGTGCATACTTTGATAAAATACTGGTTGATGCACCCTGTTCCGGAGAAGGAATGATAAGAAAGGATGATAATGCACGGAAAAGCTGGGAGGTTTATAATTCAGCCAAGTGTGCATGTATCCAGAGAGATATTCTTCAACAGGCCGACATCATGCTAAAACCGGGCGGTAAGCTGGTCTACTCAACCTGTACCTTTTCAACCCAGGAAAATGAGGAAATTATAGGTTGGTTTCTTGGTGAGTATCCAAATTATGAGTTGGTTGAAATAAATAAGCATAATGAAATTTGCAGCGGCAAGAATATGCCTGAATGCAGCCACTCCCTAAGCCAGTGTGCAAGGTTTTGGCCGCATAAATTAAAAGGTGAAGGCCATTTTGTTGCAGCTTTAGAGAAAAAAGACGGCATTGAGGGAAATTATCCGGATTATTCTTTAAATGCTGATAAAAAAATAAATAATATTATAAATGACTTTTTTGTTAAATATACCAATATCACAGCACCTCAAAATGTTACTGCATATGGTCAGAATATACATGCAGTTATGGCTGACTTTCCTAATACGACAGGAATCAATGTGGTTAGAACGGGTTGGCGGTTAGGAAGTATAGATAGAGATAATTTTGAACCAAGCCAATCAATGATAATGGGGCTTGCGTCGAAAGATATAAAGAATGTAATAGCTTATAACCTGGACTCTATCGAGGTTATAAAGTATTTGAAGGGTGAAACGCTTTTTGCCGAGTGTGCGGACGGCTGGGGAGCAGTGTGCATAGGTGAATTTCCACTTGGATGGGTAAAATCCAAAAACGATACGCTAAAAAATCATTATCCCAAAGGATGGAGAAAGATTGTATAATGAGTAATCTGCAAAGGCTTGATAAAGTGCTGAGTAACTTGGAATTTGGGAGCAGGAAGGAAATCAGGCTGCTTATGAAACAGGAAAGAGTTAAGGTAAATGATACTACTGTAAAAGACCCTGGAATACAAGTGGATCCTGAAACCAGCATAATAAAAATTGATGATAGAGAAATTATGTATAAAAAGTATATATACATTATGATGAATAAGCCGGATGGTGTCATATCAGCAACATTCGACAAACGTCACAAAACGGTTGTAAACTTGCTGCCTGGGGAATTTAAAAGGTTTGATGTTTTTCCAGCCGGAAGACTGGATATTGATACCGAGGGACTAATCTTATTGACCAATGACGGACAGCTTGCGCACGAAATTTTATCACCTAAAAAGCATATTCCCAAAACCTATTTTGCAAGGGTGAGAGGACTGGTTGATAGTTCCGATATTGAAAAATTTTCAGGTGGAATTACTTTGGATGATGGATACAGGACTTTTCCGGCTCAGCTTGAGGTGTTAAACTCCTCAGAGGTTTCCGAAGTAAAACTTACTATATATGAGGGCAAATTTCACCAGGTTAAGAGAATGTTTCAGGTGGTGGAAAAAGAGGTAATTTATTTAAAAAGAATCTCAATGGGCGGATTAATCCTGGATAATTCTCTTGCCTTAGGTGAGTGTAGGGAATTGACAAAAGCAGAGGTAAGGGAGATAAAAGTAAAGTGCTAGGGGGAAGTCAATGGGGTTTGTTCAATTTGACTGGTTTACTCTAACCATAATCTCGCTGACGGCTGGTTCAGTGGGTAGAATTTTACAGAAGGCAGCTTTAAGGGAGCAAAAGAACGATTCTATTGCATTTTCTATTTACTTTCAGCTTTTAGTAAGCTTGATAGCTGTCATGATAGCATCTGCTAATATAGGTTCCTATCCAAAGGATATTAATGTCTGGCTTGTAGCTCTATTGATATCATTTCTGCTTGCCGTATTAAACATATTATTCTATTATGCACTCAAGCATTCCGAAGTTTCTCAAGTAGGAATACTATCAGCTACCCAAGCTTTTTGGGTTTTACTTGGGGGAGTTATTTTTTGGAGTGAGCCCCTGACGCAAAATAAAATCATAGGAGTAATTTTAATAGTTTTTGGGATAGCAGCAGTTTATTGGAGGAAAGGAGGATTCAAGGATTTTGGTATGCCACAGCTCCTTGTAATACTCTGTGCAGTCCTGGGAGGAGTGCTAGAGACATTGAATAAATACATCATTGGCTACTTTTCGGAACCTGCTACATACATGGTATTTTCGTTCCTTGTTCCGGCTCTTCTTACGGCTGCTTTTATACCTGGTGCAGTTAAAAAGATAAAGCCAATGCTGGGGTGGAACAAAAGCAATTTTCTCATAATAATTGGAGCAGTTTTATTGAATTTTGGCGCTATGGCTTATTACTCGGCTTTAAAGGCTGGCGGCGAGGTATCCCAAATTGGTCCCATATTTCAGTCCACTACTGTCCTGAGTGTTATCCTGGGAATTGTGTTTTTAAATGAAAGAGAGAACTTGGGAAGAAAAATGCTAGGTGCCATTATTGTATTTTTGGGAGTATTGAATATAAAGAATCCCGGATTTTTAAGAACAGTAATTTTTGATTTGTTCAGTTGATTAAGAACTTATCGGTGAATAAGGGTGCTGCTAAGCGGCTAGCTGATTTTTCAAAATACAAGGCGGAG
>DHFP01000073.1 GCA_002402315.1 Clostridiales bacterium UBA4821 | reverse complement strand
GTCGTGAGGCTGTTTCGGATTTCGATAACGGGAAAATGGAGACGCCATGCATCGTGAGGAAGTGGCGGGGAACCGAGATAAAATAAAAAGTATTATCGATAACAATACTATAAACATATCAATGGAGATATATCATGCCAAAGTATACTAGAAATACAGGCAAGGCCTGGACATCTAGTGAGGTGAACAATTTAAAAAACCTTGCATCAGAGAATACACCTACTAGAGTTATTGGCCTTAAATTAGGTAGAACCGAAGCAGCTATAAGGACCAAAGCTTCTGAGGTTGGAACTTCTTTAAAGCCAGTAAACCAAAAGCCATATACGAGAAAAAAGTGAAAAGCAGATATTTCAACACTCAGTAAAGGTGTAGCAATGGACGAAGACAAAGCCCTTGAAATATTCCATTCTGATGATGAGGGGCATAATTTCGAATGCTTTAGCCATACTAATGGCAATACATTTTGGTATGCTTCTGAGATTATGAGCTTATTGGGTTATGAAACACTAGCCGCATTTAGAAATGTAGTCAATAAGGCAATTGCAGCTTGCGCAACACTTGGCATTGATATTCAAGAAAATTTTCAACAGGAAAATAAACTAGAAGAAGGAAAAACAATACACGACTATAGATTATCAAGATTTGCATGTTACTTAGTTGCGATGAATGGTGACCCAAAGAAAAAAGAAGTCGCCTTGGCGCAGGTTTATTTTGTAGCAATGGCAGAAACATTTAGGCATTATATTGAAGCCGCCGATAATGTTGAGCGTGTGTTAATCCGAGATGAAATCAGCGATAGAGAACAATCTTTAAGCGGTGTCGCAAAAGAAAGGGGAGTTATTCAATACCAATTGTTTCACAATGCCGGATACAGAGGAATGTACAATATGAATCTGTCACAATTAAAAAGGATGAAGGGTATAAGCGAAAAAGATTTTAGTAGATCTCTTCTTGATTTTATGGGTAAAGAGGAATTGGCGGCAAACCTTTTCCGAGTTACACAAACAGAAGCAAAAATAAAAAATGAAAATATAAAAGGACAAAGGCCTCTTGAAACCGCTGCGGAAGTTGTTGGGAGGAAAGTAAGAAATACAATGCAGGAAATTAGCAACACTAAGCCAGAAGACTTGCCAATGGCAGACGATATTAGAAATGTGAAAAAGCAGTTAAAGGCAACGCATAAGAAATTAAAAAAAATAGATAAAAGATAACATGCCTACCCTCCAATTCAAAGGTAAAAATATCATTTGGAATCACCACCTAGCTATTCCGTACCACACCCTTGAGGTAGTATCTAGTCTGGGCTTCCAGCTTGGTATTAAAGAATGATCTTAGGTTAAAATGTGTAATATAAAATGCACACTTTATACGATTTAATAAAAAATAAAGCCGGCGCGTGGGTTAAAATTGAACGCGAAAACAGCAAATCCGTCGTCGGCAGTATTATTAATTATATTGAAACCAAAGCCAAGCTGCGCGAACCGCAGGTCAAGGCTATTGAGACCTATTTATGGCTTAAATTTGTAGGCGACAATAAAAAATTAGTCGATATAATAAAAGACGGTTTAATTTATAACAAATCGCAGAATGAAGAGTATAAGTATATAACTATTTTTGAAGGTAACCCAGTAACTTCATTTTTAAATAGGTTTTCCCAGGACAACAATCTGAAACACCTGCAGCAATTACTTTTAGATGACCCAAATGGCAAAAAAGCGAATTGGGACGATGTTTTAGTAAGACTGTTGCACGATTTCCAATATACTAATTATCTGTACAGCCTGCCTATGGGCGCAGGGAAAACCTATTTAATGGCATGCTTCATATATCTCGACCTATTTTTTGCCCGAAACAACAAGGATGATGCCCGTTTTGCCCACAATTTTATAGTTTTTGCGCCACAAGCCTCTAAAACGGCAATTTTGCCTTCACTGCAAACCATAAGGGATTTTCAGCCTGAATGGATTTTGCCCCAGGGAGAGGCGCATTACCTAAAGCAAACGGTGCATATTGAAATACTTGACAGCCTTAGTTCGCAGCGCAAGGATAAGCTGCAAGGCAATAACCCTAATCTGGAAAAAGTAAACAGACTGACGCAGACCAATAATTTCGGATTGGTGTTTATAACCAATGCCGAAAAAGTAGTGTTGGAAAGATATGATGAAAAGGACCTTGTATTTGTAAAAAGCGGGCAAACTTATCTTGGGCAAAAAGAGACCGAAGAAATAAAAAAATCGAACGAGCTTAGGGAGAAACTATCCCAGATACCAAAACTTGGCATAATACTGGACGAAGTTCATCATACCTACAAGGGCAACGACAAGGAAGAAAAAAAGCTGCGTGAGGCGGTAGGAATACTTGATCAGCATGACAACGTCAAGTGGGTTATCGGTATGTCCGGCACGCCTTTTATTAAAACCGCATTAAATGTCGGGGAAAACGAAATTAGGCTTAACCAGCTACAGGACGTAGTGTACAATTATACCTTGTCCGACGGCATAGGGAAGTTCCTAAAAATACCGGACATTACAAAAGTAGAAGGCGTAAGGGAATCGGGTTTTATAGAAAAGGCTCTGGATGAGTTTTTTGAAAGATACGATGTTACCTATAAAAACGGCACCATAAGCAAGCTTGCTTTTTATTGTCCAAGTATAGCCACTTTGAACGAAGAGGTATTGACGGTAATCCGCCGCTGGTACGGCAAGAACCGCAACGGCAAAGAGGATGAAATATTCACCTATTATTCCGAAGTAAGCAAACAGGACAAGAAATACGCCTTGCCAAAGGAAAATCTGGCGATATTCAACAACCTTGACAAGCCTTATTGTAAAAAGAGGGTGGTTTTGCTGGTGGCGGTAGGGACCGAAGGTTGGGACTGCCGCAGCCTTACCGGCGTGGCCCTGCCGCGAAACACCACCACCACAAATTTCGTGTTGCAGACCACCTGTCGTTGCCTGAGGGAAGTTCATGATGCCAGCCGGGAACACGCCATGATATACCTCGGTGACGGCAATTACGAAATATTGGATAAACAGCTGCAGGATAATTACAAATTATCCATCAAAGATCTTAAGGCAGGCGGCAGCGATGAAGTGCCGGTCTTGGTAAGAAAACCCAAGCTGGGCGAGTTAAAGTATAAGCAAATATACAAGAAGTTCACCATCGAGATTATTCAGGAAAGCATTAACCCCGCCACCCAGTTAAAAGCATTCAATTTCAGCAATGTAAAGAAGAAATACCCCTACGAGGCCAGGCTTACCAGGGGCGCAAGGATAAGCGACGACGGGCTAACTACCGGGGTTTCCGAAGAACTGGCGGGGTATGCAGGGCAAGCGCCGTCTTTTGAGGATTTTGTATACCGGCTTAGCGGTGCTTTGTATTACCGGTTAAGCGAAAAAGACCTTATTGCAGATTACCAGGCAGAACTTTTAAGACTGCATAAATCTATCACGGATGAATACGAATGGATAGCCAAACATCCGCTATTGATATATGACGACGTGGTGGGTTTTGTGGCATCATGCTTCGGGACCGAATACAAGTACAATACAAATATTATAACCCAGGATGCCCAGGTCCAACTGCTGGAATGGAAACTGCCCGCCGGAATACCTTAC
Organism: Clostridiales bacterium UBA4821; assembly: GCA_002402315.1. Taxonomy (GTDB): domain Bacteria; phylum Bacillota; class Clostridia; order Acetivibrionales; family UBA4821; genus UBA4821. The sequence goes on along the minus strand of DHFP01000073.1, from coordinate 2,580 downwards.
GGCAGCGGAAGATTCCTGCCAAAAATAATGCACAATGAAGTGGCAAGGCTTAGGAAATACCCGGAAAGGTTAGACCAGGATTTTTTCGATGAAGGCAGTAATACCGATCCGCAGGATATCAGCTTTAATTACGCGCCTTACCAGTTCGACAGCGACTTCGAGTTATCGGCCATGAATGAGTTGCTTAAACTGGCCGAACTGAGCGGTTTGGAGTTTTATTATAACGGTTACCGGCAGGATCGGTTGGAAAGTTTCTTCATACAAACGCCGTTGGGGCGGTATACCCCGGATTTCTTGATAATCAAGCGCAAGGACGGAAAGGCTTACCGCAAAGGCAAACAGGGCGGGGCGATAGAGAAAATACTTATCATCGAGACCAAGGGGAAAATATATTATGACGATGATTTTAAGGCCAAGGAAAAATTTGTTGTAGAGGAATTTACCAAGCATAATCCGCAATTTTCTTACAGATGCTTTGTGGACGAGCAGGAAAACAATGACTTTGTAAAGCACCTGTCAGAAGTTAAAAATCTCATTAAAGGTTTGTAGCAATGAAAAAGCCTACGGAATACAACATTAACCCGCCAAGGGGTCAGGCCCTGCTTAACTTCCAGGGGCGGCGTATGCCGGATAAGATTGAATTATACGAAACAAAGCTTGTGGAAGAAGTGCGGGCCAGCAAGAACGGCCAGCAAAAAATAAAACAGGAGACAGAGCTAAACGCCGATTTCCGGAACCTTTTAATACACGGCGACTGCCTTTCCGCCTGCGCTTACCTTATAAGCAAGAATATTAAGGTTGATCTGGTTTACATAGACCCACCATATGCTAGTGGTGCTAACTATGCAAAACAAATATATTTAAGAAGAGGAATGGGTAAAACACAAATAGAAAATGATAACCAAAACATTGGCGAAGAAGTGATGTATGGCGATATTTGGCAGAAAGAAGATTACTTAAATTGGCTTTATGAACGTTTGATGGCTATACGTGAAATAATGCAACCACATGCAAGTATTTATGTACAGGTTGATTGGCATATTGGGCATTATGTAAAATTATTATTAGATGAGGTATTTGGTGAAGAAAATATGCAGCGTGAAATTATTTGGCGTATAGGGTGGGTATCGGGTTATAAATCAGTTGCAGATAATTGGATTAGAAATCATGACACGATATTTTATTATACTAAAAACGCTGAACCAGAAAACCGTGTTTTCAATAAAATATATATACCATACCCACCAGATTATGAACGTTGGGGTGGTAGAGAAAAAGGTCAAGGGTTGCCTGTAGAAGATGTTTGGGGGGTTTTCCCACAAGAAGGCGTTACATCATTACAGGTAGTTTCATTTTCCAGCGAAGACAGAAATTACACAACACAAAAGCCAGAGGGCTTATTGAAACGTATTATTATTGCAAGCTCAAATCCCGGTATGGTAGTTGCAGACTTTTTTGCCGGTAGCGGTACTGCGCTTATTTCCGCACATGAAAACAATAGAAAATATATTGGTTGTGATATAGGACCTAATGCAATACAAACAATGCGTGATGATTTAGTAAAGATAAAATCTGATTTTGATATTCTTAAAATAAACGATGGCGTTAGACTTTTCCGCAACCCAGCACAGACCCAGGCTAAAATATTCAGCATCATGGCCGGCTTTAAAAGCCGTACCGAGCTTGATCTGGGGGAATTTTGGGACGGCGGTTTGATGGGCAAGAAAAGCAGCTATGTTCCGGTAAAATTCATAGGGCTTGATAAAAAGCTTACCAAACATCTGGTGGATGTCTTGATAGAGGAAATAATACAATTGGAGGACACCGGCGCGGAAACCGAGACCGTTCATATTATATACGCCCACAAAGAGATTGATATAGACCAGGAATATGTCGACAAGGCTTTACGTCACAGCGGCAAGTCTACCATTAAAATAAAGCTTATAAGCCTTAACGAATTGCTGGGCCAAAAAGCTGATATGCTTTATGGTGAGGAAAATGCCCAGGTAAGCCTTAAAAAGGCAGGGGAAGGCTTTAAGGTAGAAATTAAAAAATATTTCAGCAGTTACCTGAATAAGAAGATCGAAAATTACAACGCCAAAAGGGAAATGACATACAGGAAAAAACTGGCCAAGCAGTTGGACATTAAAGACCCGCAGGATGAAAAGGTGGGTAAAAAGATTAATTCCCAGGATTCGGAATACAAGCCGGTACAGATAAGCAACAACGGATTGGAATTGATTGAAAGCGTACAGTTCGACACTACCTTAAAAGGCGAAGTTTGGCACAGCAATCTTGACTTGGAGGATAAGGCCGAGATAAAAAGCAAGATCAAAGGCGTATACCACCTTAAAACAGACAAATTCAAAATTAAGATAAGAAACATTGCCGGTGATGAATTGATTATTGACGGCGAAACGTTAAAATAAACATCGTTAACAGGTACAAGTAACATTAAATGGGAGACCGCCATGCCAACCCCCACCCCAAAGAAAACCACCAAATCCGAATCCGGCCACGCCCGCAACGCGGCCAACTTCGGCGCCCTGATAGCAACCATCGAAGGCTACGGCGCTTCCT
>DHFP01000226.1 GCA_002402315.1 Clostridiales bacterium UBA4821 | reverse complement strand
GGAGGGAGCTGTAATTGTTGCAGAAAAAATAAGAGGAGCAATCGAGAGACACAAAGTATCGTGCAGTATAGAGAATAAAATGGAAGAAGTTGGAGTAACCGTTAGTTTAGGTGTAGCTGAATGGGTTGAAGGAGATAGTAAGCTTACTCTAATAGAGAAAGCAGATAAGGCGTTGTACAAAGCAAAGAAAAAAGGAAGAAACAGGGTAATAGCTTCGGAAGGATAGCCCGGATGTTTAAGCAATCCAGCATTTCTTCCTCCTTTTTACTTAAATCTCTTCAATAATCTTTTGTACTCTCCCGACAATTCCACTTGCCAATCTTACTTTGATTCCTCTGGGATGAAAAGATGAATTAGTAAGAATATTTGCAACTACTCCTTCGGTTAACTGACCGGTTGGTTGATGCTGTTTCTGGACAACCAGGACTTTTGTTCCCGGTGAAACATCTGCTCTATTTCTAGGGTCTTTCATGATAGTTCTCCATTTCTTAATATAGTATCGGATATGTTGCTAACTTGTTATTGTTTTGTATGTTTGATCTAAAGATATTATAACATTATCTAATAGAATATGGGTGACCCAGTCCCATTAAAATAGACACTTAAAACTCAAGAGTACTTCAATATTGTCAATATCCCTTAAAAATTTGCAGCCATTTTCGTATAAATTTCAGGAGTTTTATATCCATTTGTTTGATGAGTCCTTTTCCTTCGATAATAAATTTCAATATACCAAAATATGGCTGATTTTGCTTCCTCTCTAGTTTTAAAATGTTGGTCGTTTAGTCATTCTTTCACCCATAGCCCATCCAGCTATTTCACGCCCGCACAAGTCAAGTATCTCTGCCAAATAAAGCCAGCCCTCGTCGGTAGGAACATAGGTAATATCACTTACCCATTTTTGATTAGGCTTTTGGGCATAAAAGTTCCTATTTAACAGGTTTTCGGCAACAGGTAAATTATGATTAGAATTTGTTGTTGCTTTATATTTCTTTACTACCTTTGATTTTAATCCGTTTTCCTTCATGATTTTAGCAGCCAATTTTCTGCCTATAGGATATTCCGGAGTACTAATGTTTGCTGATATTTTTACCGAACCTGGAATTCTTTTATTGTCATGAAAATTTTTAATTACTAATTTTGTTATTTCCTTTTTTCTTTTACATCTTTTACTTTCGGGGCGTTTATCCCATGCGTAATAACTTGTTCTTTTTACTTCAAGAACATTGCATAGCTTCGTCACCCTGTAATTTGCGGATTCAGCCTTGATAAACCTGTAACGTTCTGCTTTTGGTTTTTGGCGAAGTAGGCTGCCGCCTTTTTTAGTATCTCATTTTCTTCTCGTAGTAACCTCTTGCCTTATTTGTTTACTATTCCAAACTTGCCGAGTACTTGTATTCTGCGTAATCATGCTCCTTTTCAAGATTGGCAGGGATCAGGCATATTTCATCGTAAGTGTCTCCAAAGTCCTTACTGATTATTTCAGCCTTGTTTGAAAATCCATCTGAAGCTATCTCGGTAATATCGCATTGTTTGTCACTCCGCTTTCTTCGCTGAAGTTTAAAGCCCCATTTTAGACGGTCAGCGCCATCAATTGATATTTTTAAAGATTTGCCTGTTTCGGTGCCGCTTGATTTAAATAGTTGATAGCTGGCGGCAAGGTGACTTAGCTGTCCGGTTTGCTGGGCTACCGGGTAAGTCGTGTATCTGTTCTCAATTGCAATTGATTCTTTCCATTGACTGCCTTCCTTATAATACTGTGTAGGGTTAAAGTTATAAGCAGTGTATTTATTGAAAATACTATAAATACTTTCAGATGAATACTTTTCCTTTATTGCACTATCAATTGCGTTTACACTGGAATCGGTTTCGGCTTGCATTTCCCATATTCTTTTCATAGTTTCATAACCCCCCCAGTGTTCGGACAGACATTTGGNNCCCCGCCGTAACTGCTTTTTTCCAGAGTCTTTTCTGGAGAAGAAAAGACTGACTTGAGATACCGTACGTAATCATTGACACCGTTGTATATCTCATCTTCGTTCCAGGTTGCAGAAGCTTCCTTCCACCAGGAATCCGAGTCAACATTATATGCGTATTGCACGGCATGGAAGAATTCATGGGCTGCAGTTACCTTCATGCAGTCATTTCTAAATTTGTCAAAACCTTTAGAAGAGGCATAACTGTTGTCAATACCTATACTGCAGGATGCTATCTTTTTGTTGGAACCTTTGCCTGTATAATAGTTGACTGGGAAGGTAACGCCATAAATTCCATTCAAGTCATAAACATATACATCAAATGCATCTGTATCTTCATCCAGGACAGGAGTTCTAAACCCCCTGGTGTCGCAAGTGAATTCTTTAACGTGGTCGAAAGATGAGGCCATTTCTTTAATATAATCAGGGACTCCATTATAACTGGAGTCATATACAGGAACTGCATTAGAACCGGTAACCGTATAGTGGATTTTAAAAAAACCGCTGGGACTTGTATAGATTTTATCAAGTGACGGAATGGAATCTGCAAAGGAACGTTTGGCTTTTTTAACCACATCGTTATCTGCGTGGCTGTTCCGGATATAATCGTGGATTTCTTTAACAGCTGTTGTACCGCTTTTGGCAGGTATTTTGGATCTGTATTCATTATCAAGCCGGCTTTTTTCAAATATGGACTGCAAATAAAGTGAGATTTTTGTCTTCTGGTCAATTGTCCCATTCTCGAAAGCAAGATTAATCCTGTCTAAAGATGACATCTCCGGCCGGCCTTGAGATAAGATATCCTGCTTGGAAGCAGACCGTTCCAATTTGGTTGAAGCAGTGGCGGTAACGGCAAAGTCATTTACCACTTTTAGTCCTTCATCAATAGAAAATTCCGGTTTAATTACTCCCTTTCCCACCGGAAGAGTATCCATGTCCAAAGCGACAGAATAATTACCTTCCCAAACATTAAATTTATATTCCCCGAGTTTATTGGTCTTTGTTGTGAAAACCGGCTTTTTCCTAAGAACAGTAATACCTTCAGTACTGCCCGAAATTTTTTTTGTATCTAATTCGGTAACTTCATATAAGTTAATTACTATGTCTTTCAACCCAGGTTCGGAATCATCCCTGATGCCATTGTTGTTGAGATCAGTAAATACCGTACCTTTTATTTCTTTTATACACCTGTTTTTGAACATAACTGTTAACCCCTTTACTATATAAAGAATGATATTAGAATAATATGCATCTAGCCAATTATGTTAATTTTTTTAAACATTCTTAAATCTAACTTCTCACGCCTCACTTCTAGAAATGTGCCCGTACCAACCAGAACTTAATATTCCTGTCACTCCACCCGAGGTCCCAGGGGACTCTATACCTGTCAGTATTATGACAGTTTATCAAGGCGTAGCCTTTGGAATCTGCTCCTGTCACAACCGATATATGAGTAACATTACCTTTCTTTTCATATGCTACGAAGTCTCCGGGCAATAGCTTGTAAGATGCTTTATACACCTTGTTATACGTACCGTAGGCTATTACAGACGCCCTTCCACTTCCAAGCATATAGTCTTTAAAGCCATCTGCATTGACCCAGGATCTGCTTGCACCTCCTCTATCATAGTTCCATCCATATGTCTTTCTGAAATTACCGCCCTCGTGCAAGATTTGGGAGGCAAAATTTGCACAATCCCCGCCCATACCATTATAGTTCCTGTATTTCTTATTATATACAAAGCCATATTCTTCTTCATTGGCAGCGCCGACATATCTATCAGCATATTCTATAGCGCCGGTTCTTCTTTTGTTTAAATTGGAGAAGTCCCTGGCCTTCTGAGTTAAGATATGGGTTCTAATTGCCTCAGTCTTAATCTCATCCAGCTTCAGGGAGTCGGCAAACGGGTCAGTATGCCACTGCTTTGTAACCAGCCACTTATCTTCTTTTTGAATCATAGTTAAAGAGTGGTATGTACCAATCCTGAAAGTATTAACAGTCTTGGGGTCACCCTCATATACATATTTATACTCCGTTGAGACTGCAAGATTGCCGGAAAGTCCGTCCTCTCTTTTGTTCAGGCGTCTTACTTTTATTATAGATTTAATACTTATAAACTTTACTCCTTGTTTATCAGACCACTTCTTCAGATATTTCATTTTTATCACTTCATGCTCATATGCCCAGGTTCCATACTTTGTACTTCTGTCATAAAGAGATTCCATTGTCTTCAAGTCCTGCTCCAGCATAGCTTTATTCCTGGTATCAAAAGACTGTTGCACTACTTTGGATAACTCTTCATCAATAAGTGCTACAGGTACGGATGCGTAGAAATGACACATACCTATTAATGAAGTACAGATTAAAAGAAAAGTAATAATTCCAATAAGTATAGTTTTCTTTATGGTTACAAAGATAAGCATTTCCGCACTCCTAAGGCTTTACTTATAAAATTATATGTTGAATAAGTAAAAGAAGAATAAAAAATCTATTATTTTACTATAGATATAACAGTTTAAAACTTCAATTTACCAAATTGCCAATTATTTATAAAAGTTCCGAGCATACAGCCAACTGCTTGAGTTTTAAGTGTCTAACTTTTTGGCTGTCAAACTCAGGATTATATACTATTTTACATATTAGCACAAAACAATAGCTGGAATAATTCCTTTCTTTTAGGATATTCCAGCTATATTTTGCTTTAATTATTTAGATTGGTTATTTCTTACCTCTGAATAGTAACCGGTATTGGTGAATATTTATATAATTTCAAGGTACGGCGAATTCATGAAGCAA
>DHFP01000036.1:3903-6798 GCA_002402315.1 Clostridiales bacterium UBA4821 | reverse complement strand
AATGGAAAATATTAGTCGAGATATGGATGATTATTTTACTAAGATGGAAGAAGAAGTTATCAAAGGACCTAATCGTCTCAATCGTGGAAATCACGTTTTTCAATTTCTTGTTAATTGGGGATACATTGTAGATGAAACTAAAAAGAGGGTAAAGAATGGAAAATATTCGTGAAACGGCAACTTGTATTGCTATGATGGATAGAACAATTATTCAAATGACTGATCATCCCGATAGCGTAAAATATATTCTTAGTTTTAATATTAATTGTATAAACATTTTAAATGCAACTAAAAAGAAGATAAAAAAATGATAACTGAATTAGCATATAATTTATCTAAAGATTTTTCTAACATGGATACGGAAACTTCTATTGCTATATACCCATTTATCTGCATAGAAGATTAAATATAAGTATGCATGATTTTACAGAATTATATTCTAGGATCGAGAATGCTATAAAGAAAAACTATGGAGAATAAAATACCAATACTGATAGGTATGTATAGAGAAATTGATGAGCTATATTGGTTACTTCACGGAACGGTATCTGATGATAATAGTTTAACAGAATTAGAAAAAACTGAGATAGATTATGAAGAGTGTTATAATATTATTGAAAATGCAATAAAAGAAAAATATGAATAAAACGAACCTTATTAATAATGGTGCTACTTATAACAGTATTGCATTGATTATGAGTAATATTAGATGGAAAGTATTTCAAACTCATTTTAAATTGGTGCGACATGCAGATAGAGAATATTGCCATTTAATTGATAGTATAGGTATACAATGTCAAATAATGATTGAAAAAGATGAAGAATAAAATACCAAAATACATTGACACGCAAGATATTATACGTATATGTCTCAAAGAACTTATTGAATATCGTTCTAAATACAAGCAAATTGATTATATAATAAACGACGGGTTCTATATTGCAATAAATATCATTGAAAACGGTGTAATGAACGCATATGAAAAAGAATAAAATACCGAAATATCTTAATACGAATGACGATAAGATAGAGGAGATGTGTAATGCAGTAAATACGAAATACTTAGATGTAAAGGATAGATTTAATGCTATTGATTATTTTTCAATATATTGGCAAGTTAAAACTATTTTATCAAACGAAATTTGTAAAGATTATGAAGAGTGTGAAGAATTTAGGTGATATTAGATTAAATGTTTCGTACGTTATGAGCAAAGGTAGATTGCGTATAATGGAATCTATATCATTATATATGAGAAATGAATTACATAGGCTTGAAGGAAGACTGTGTATTTCGCTTAATACCATAGGTACTGAAGTAAATAAACGGTTAAAAAATAAAAAGTTATGAATACTATTAAATGGTGTATTGCAGATAAGACACGTCAAATGCGATTAGACACATTAAATTATAGTACAGAGGAAATTAGACAATCGCTCTTTATAATAGAAGCTGAATTGTGTCGTGTACATGAAACTATAAGCATTGAAGTAAATAAACAACTAATAGATAAAAAGCTATGAAAAGAATATTAACCCGAATGACCCTTTTGTATTATATTTACCTAATAACAACATAGGAAAATGGGTAAAAGATATCACCCATTAGTTAATGTTTGTGAACATATTAATTCTTATGAGCCATTTACCTGTAAATCTACTTAATTGAAAGAATAACGACGTGAAAGCTATAACACTCTTACCCCGGTTTAATTTTTAAAATATAGAGAGGTTTGGAGATATAATGAATAAAATATCCACAAATACTCGAGTGTTCGATGCAGCACGAAATGACATAATTTTTTATTTACGAAATGAATAGACCGAGACATCTTCTATTATCAGTTAAAAGTTTAAACTATATGTGGGGTACATATATCGCATGTGAATCACATAGCATACAGGAATTTCAATTTAATTCTGTTAAATGTACGATTATAAGAAAATTAAAAGAATATGTCTAAACTAATTAAATAGTATGAAACAGTTATATTTTTATATAGATTTAGAGGTGTATATTATTGCTATTAAAGTAAAAAAAGCTATGTATGAAGAATGTACTATTTATGATCAAATACGCATTAATATAATTAAATCTTGTAAATATGAATAATAATTTGTATATAGATCTAAGATATAATATTTTTCGTCGTTTTTCTAAAATGCAACGAGAAACTAAACAACATCATCAAGTTTCACGGTGCTATACAATTAAAGCTTGGGTAACTATTTCAAATATAGTCAATAAAATAATAAAGAATGGAACCGATTGATAAAATTTATAGAATGGGTTCTCATATTTTTTCTGAAATGGAGAGAACTATCCTTAGATATAAGAGAAGATATGAACTAAAACCTGATATAGATTATGTTAGAATCTGGTCTGATATTAAAGGAGAAATTCATACTTATCCTATTAAACTGATTAATAATGAATAACGGAATACCAAAAGCTATCTTTCTACGAGGCAAAATTATAGATATGGAAGTTTTTGCATATAAATATAGGCGACAGCGTAAGTTAAATGATATGCCTTACCTTGAAAATTGGAGAAGTATTGCACAAAGTATATACAAAACAACTATCAATGGATAATATAGCTGCTTCAATTTCAAATAAAATCCTCAAGTTTGATGAAAAACAGGGTGAAGCAAGTTTCGGCTTACGTCATGAATATAGAGGAAAATTTGATATAAATCTGGAGTTTCTAATATGGAGACAACTTAAAATACAAACTAAATTGATATGGCAAAACTGTTACACGTATCCAATATAACATTAAGCAATATGTGGTACAAAGCATATTGGAGTCGGTTATTTGAAAATAATAAATTGCATTTATGTCAATATGCAAGACACACGATAATAAGAAAATTGTATGAGGAAAACTTTAATT
>DHFP01000036.1:0-3819 GCA_002402315.1 Clostridiales bacterium UBA4821 | reverse complement strand
GGAATATACAAACGTATAGTATTTGAAACAAAACGAGTATATGCAGCAAATTGATACATTATCTAATATTACATCTATGCACGACATTGCGTATAGTATTTGTCGTAAATACTTTACAATTAATATGGTTATACAAAAGTATAAAGTACCAAAGTATCATGGATTAAATACTATTTTAAGAAACGAAACAAAACTGATATATGACAGCACTTATTGAAATTCGAGACTTTCAAGCATTTCACACTAAACTGTATCGTGATGTATCACATGATATTATTCTTGATACATTCTATAAAAAGTATCGTGCAATAGCATATCACGCACAATATAAAGAGGTAAAACGCGCAATAAGAAAAGCATATGCCAGAACGAATTAATACCTCAGACCAAATTGGGAGTATTGAAAACTCGTTATCTATGCATAATTATGTTAATATAGATGATGGCCCAGATAATAGATACTATACAGTATGGACAACACTAACAGTAGAAATAGAAAAAGTATGGAGAACATATGACTAAAATAACTAATGAAATATCAAACAAAATAGAAAAAGTTGTTACAGCTATATACAATAATACGATTAATTATAGCGTAGAAGGCACTAATTTTTCATTTCCTCTAATGATGTCGCATGCAGCAATAAAAAATGAAGTGTATGAAAAATATGAAAAATACTGTTAAACAATATAATGCGAGATACTATTTAATAACTCCTTTTAATAATATGTTTATCGAGATACAAAGAATAAGAGGTGATTTCTACAGATATCCAATGATTTGTTCTGATGCACCCGATTGTCGATATTATATTATGCTAAATAAAAGTATACGCACCGGCCTTAAACAAATCTATATGGAAGCAATATGAAAACATTAAATACATTTGGTTTTGATATAAATAATCCATTCTATAAAATGGACGTAGAATGCAGTAAAGCAAGAGATAATTTAAGAATAGGTGTTCATATAACACGTATTACTTTTTTCTATGATATGTATAGAACTATACGGTATAGTGTCATTGTTAAACTTCATTTAAGCGATTATGCGTAATTTAAGATTTGTTACATTAACGAGATTTGATAAGATGCATCGTGAATGTTGTATGCCAATAGAAAAAATCTCACATTCAGAATTCTTTTATAACAGAGGACAAACGGTAGTACGAACAACAATACAAACTAATACACGCATTATCATGACACAAGATGATTATAATTCAATATATAGTAGTATACTCAATGGCACAAAAATTAAACTCTATGCCTAAAACATTAAACCACTTAGTTGGTAATTATATTTCAAATATGAATTTTAATATGCGTCAAAGTCTTCGTCTTTTAATACCTCTATTGCCTAACTTACCAATATCCATTTATCGTCCTGAATCGAAAATTTCGATATCCAGAGAAGTCAAACGACTAATAAAAGCATCAAACCACCGGTAACGGGTAACTAAATAGCTACCGGAAGACCCTTAACATTTCAATTAAAGAACCCATCATTCTAATTTACTTCATCCGTTTTGTATTATATTTACACTATAATCAGTTAATAACTGACATTGTTAAACATCTAAAAACCAAAACAGATGAAAAAGAAAACCGAAAAGACAGCATCTAATGCTGCAGAAACAAACAACATTCCTGAAACTCAGGAATCAGCAACAACCGAAACGCAGGCAGCTCCTGAAGCAGCCGCAGAAGAAAAGCAACCCGCTGAGGATCCAATCATTAAAGCTAGAAGGGTAAAAGAAAAACAAATGTGTACCAACATGCATGTTTTTCTTCGTGCTAAAGGTATTGATTGCCAGCTAACTGAAGCCAAAGAAAAACCCTACTTCAGAGTAATTGGAAAGTCAAATACCGAAAGTCAATTCAACTTTCAGCTTTTCGCTCATCCTGAACAGAACAATGAAAAGAACAACCCACAGGTTGTAATGCTTATTGGTATTGAAGAAAATCGTTATGTAAAGATGCATCCACAAAACAACACCCACCTGATGCTACTTTTACAACACCATGTTCCTGGTATTGAAATACTTGAACCACAGGAATAAAGCAACAGAATCTAATTAAGAGGAAAGCAAATAAACTTTCCTCTTTTTTGGCATCGAGCACCGAGAATCTTTTTTGAGCTGGACCATTGAACCTGAAAGCCCTGCGAAAACAGGCTTTTTACAAGCCGAGTATTAGTTAATCCGAGTGGCTCAATTACTCNNGCTTGGAATTTTCCTGTTTTAGAATCCATCCAATTTACAGCCCAGCTCAATTTCTGTGAAAAAATTTTGTCTGTTTTAGAATCCATCCAATTCACAGCCCAGCTCAATTACTCGGACAGAGGTTTTTCTGTTTTAGAATCGGCTTCCAATCCAGCTCATGTCTAACACCCCATCCGTTGTACAACCATTCACATTAATGTCGCCCCTGTTCACTTTTGTAGTAAGGGAGCCGCACTGATTCTCAGTAACACTATAGAACCGGCTTCGTTTTTCCAAATCTTTCGTTCAACTATAACCGTTACATCGTTTTTTCACATTCTGTTTCTACTGGTGACTTTTGTAGTAAGGGAGCCGCACTGATTTCCTAATGTCATATATACACAGCTTATTTTAACACCCATTTCACATGTCAATCCCCTATCAGCCGTCGTAGTAGCGGCAAACCAGCAGCTCCACCCTTTTCCTATCAACTGCATCCTATCGCACCGTTTCATCATTCAATTTCCCGTCACACCGATGCGTAGTAACCGACCACAGGTAACGAAACGCAGTAAACGGATCGACTCCACCAGCCACGAACCACCGTCTTCCACCTCCGTTCTTTCTTTTCACCTACCACGAGCCACAAATGCTTAATTGTAACCAGTGATTGATTCTCATCACCCTGCGAAAACATCCCGGCCCACACCGTTTATTTCAATAAAATAACCAGGCCATCTATTTTATTCTACCCGAAATGTATTATATTTACCCTATAAACAAATAAACCCTTTTTTAATAACTTAAAACCAAAACAGTATGTCAAAGAAAAACAACACCACAAAAAAACAGAATGCAACTGTAGCAAACAATGCCGAAAATGCAAAACCAAATGCAGAAGCTACTCAAACCGTAACTTCTGAAACCAAAGAACCTACCGATGAGACCGAGGTTCCTACCGAAACTGCTCAAACGGATGCAGAAGTAAAAGAAAAAGAAGAAAAAAAGGAAAAGCAACCCGCTGAGGACCCAATCATTAAAGCCCGCAGAACCAAAGAAAAACAAATGTGTAATAACATGCATGTTTTCCTTCGCTCAAAGGGTTATGCCTGCGACCTCATTCAACTTTCGGAAAAGAAAGCTCCCCATTACACAGTAAAAGGTCTTTTTAAAGATGAAAACGAAAAAGAATTCCGTTTTATCATCCGAACAGTTCCTGAATGTCAGAATGAAAAAGGCAACCCACAAGTTGAAATGCTTATGGAACTTGAAGACAACAAATTTGCCACCACACACCCGCAAAATAACACTCACCTCGAATTCCTTTTGAAAAACTTCAAGACCGGTATTTCAACAATCGAAGAAGCAGAAGCAATTGAACCAAAAGAAGTAGAAGCAACAGCTTAAAGCTTAATCGGTTAATACAATCAAAGGGGAAGTCAAAGTACTTCCCCTCTTTTGGTCTGGTCCCAGTTGCAGGGAAGCATCGGGCATCGAACACGGGTATGTATTTTAATATGATAATTTATAATGATAGGGTAAATATAATAAATTTTTTTAAGACGAGGAAATAAACTTATTAACAAAATAATGTTAATATCTTAAACAGTTGGAA
>DHFP01000125.1 GCA_002402315.1 Clostridiales bacterium UBA4821 | reverse complement strand
CTATTCAAATTCTTCTCTTAAAATACCCAAAATTATTTCATCGTTATATTGTCCATCTACAAATCTTGCTTTTCTAAGCCTTCCTTCCAGCTTAAACCCACATTTCTCATAGCATTTAAGCGCTCTTTCATTCCCATGCCAGGTATCCACTTCAACCCTGTTCAAATTCCATCTGTTAAAAAGAAATCTTAGAAATGCCTTTACAGCATCTGTTCCATAACCCTTACCCCAATATTTATTTTCTCCAATAAATATTGTTAACTTGCATCTTCTTTCCTGAACATTGAAATCTCTATATCCAATTACTCCTATTGGACTCCCGTCTTCAATTTCAATCATCATTCTTGTAGCTGATTCAGAATATATTTGTTCGTACCAAACTTCTTCAAGATAATCTAATGAAACCATCATGTCCGGTTTAGAACCGGAACCCCAATACATGACCTCATCATCATTATACCATTTTTGAATCAATTGCAAGTCACTTCTTTCAATCGGTCGGATAACTACCTCGCCAAACTTAATCACATCTACACCTCTGAATGGGTTATTTATGAAATCTATTACCCAGGTTATTATACCAAACTGTAAAAAAAGTACAACATAAAAAAATAGGGCTAATCGCCCTCTCTAAGTTCAAGCAGCACCTGCTCAATTGTACTTGTTGAAAATCCTTTCCTAAACAGGTATTCTCTGATTTTAATTACTGACTCATTATCAGTCCTTCCAGAATGTTTCTCAAGCAGCTTTTTTGCATACTCTTTCTCATCGTATTCCAATTCATTTAACTTCTCATCTACAATGGAAGGCGATATACCCCGTCCCATAAGCTCGTACCTTATTGCCTTGCCAGATAGTTCACCTAGCCTCTTCTTTTCAGTTATAAATTTCTCAACATACAATTCATCATCTAAATAACCATTCTCAACTAGAAATGCTATTACTCCATTAATAACTTCTGATGTAAATTCTTTTTTTAATTTTTCTGATACTTCATGAACTGTTCTGAGCTTAAAAAATATAGAACTTAAAGCTTTGGCCTTTGCCAAAGATATCTGAGCCTGATTCTTTAACAAGTTCAATTCCTGGTAAGTTAGTTCTCTACCCTGGTAAATTCCAAGCTTAAAAAGTTCCTGTTCACGGACCTTAAAGCTAAATTCTCCATCTACAAACACCGAATAGCTTTTAGCCCTGTCAGTGTCTTTTTCAACGTTAGTGATTATCAAGCCATCACCTCGAAACAATTGCTAGGATTCAAGCATATCCATACTAGCGATACTCTTTACAAAAGCCTCGCTAAAGTTTTCCCTGATTTTCTTCTCAATCTCTGCCATCATCTCCGGATTCTCTTTAAAAAATTGCTTAGCATTTTCCCTGCCTTGTCCAATTCTTTGGTTATTATATGAGAACCACGCTCCGCTCTTATTTACAACATCAATGTTAACAGCTACATCCAGAATATTTCCTTCCTTGGAAATACCCTGGCCGTAAATGATATCAAATTCAGCTTCTTTAAACGGCGGGGCAACCTTATTCTTTACAATCTTAACCTTGGTCCTATTGCCAATTGGTTCATTGCCTATTTTAAGGGATTCCACTCTTCTTACATCCAATCTAACCGATGCATAAAACTTTAAAGCTCTTCCTCCAGGAGTGGTCTCCGGATTACCGAACATAATACCCACCTTTTCCCTTAGCTGGTTTATAAAGATAGCTGTAGTTTTAGACTTATTTATAACCCCTGCCAGCTTACGCAGTGCCTGTGACATTAATCTCGCCTGTAAACCTACATGCGCATCTCCCATCTCTCCATCAATTTCAGCTTTTGGTACCAATGCTGCAACAGAGTCAATTACAATTACGTCAATAGCTCCGCTTCTTACTAATGCCTCAGCTATCTCCAGGGCTTGCTCACCTGTATCAGGCTGAGATACTATAAGGTTGTCAATATCTACCCCTAATTTCTTTGCATATACCGGTTCAAGTGCATGCTCCGCATCAATAAATGCTGCTTCTCCTCCGGCTTTTTGAGCCTCTGCGATAATATGCAAAGCAACTGTAGTTTTACCTGAAGCCTCAGGACCAAAAATCTCAACTACTCTTCCTCTTGGAACTCCTCCAACTCCTAATGCTATATCAAGGCTGAGTGCACCTGTAGGAATAACTTCTACATTCATGTGCGAGGTCTCGCCCAGCTTCATTATTGCACCTTTACCAAACTGCTTTTCAATCTGACCCATGGCCATTTCTATTGCTTTTTTTCTTTCAGAAACTGCATTTAAATCCACTAAAAACACCTTCCTCTTATTAATTTACGCGAACATTTGTTCCGTTTTTAATTATATATTAATTTCTTCTATCGGTCAACAATTTATTACATAAATTACTAAAAGTTTTTAAAATTTATTTTACGGTTATTTCCTTCGTTATGCGAGTTCAAGAGTGATAGTATTAATCCCACTAACGAATGGTTAATCTCTAAAAGCTAATCTCTAAAAGCTAATAGCCATCACGGGGTGATACGGTTTAGAATTCTAGCAAACGGAATTGTCTCCCTTACATGCTCAAGGCCGCATATCCATGCTGCCGACCTCTCAATACCCAATCCGAATCCGGAATGCGGTACACTTCCAAACCTTCTTAAATCTAAATACCATTCATAAATCTCTTTTGGCAGATTTTCTTCCTCAATTCTTCTGATCAATATCTCAAGATTATCTTCTCTCTGACTTCCTCCGATAATCTCACCATACCCTTCCGGTGCCAGTAAATCAGCATTTAATACCACCTCTGGTCTTTCCGGATCTTCTTTCATATAAAAGGCTTTAACCTTCTTGGGATATCTTGTAATAAATACAGGTTTATCATACTTTTCAGCAATGTATGTCTCTTCAGGCGCTCCGAAGTCGTCTCCCCACTGCATGTCGAACCCGCCTTCCTGAGCCATCTTAACCGCATCATCATATGACAGCCTATAAAACGGCGTCTTAACATTTTCCAATTTTTCTGTATCTCTTCCTATTGCCTTTAATTCTGCCGGCTTATTCTTCAGTACACTTTTTACTATGTACTCAATTAAATTCTCCTGCAGTTCCAAGTTGCCTTCAAAATCAACAAATGCCATCTCCGGCTCCAACATCCAGAACTCATTCAGATGTCTTCTGGTTTTATGCTTTTCTGCCCTAAAGGTAGGACCAAAGCTATATACCTTCCCAAAAGCCATGGCTCCGGCTTCTTCATACAATTGACCGGTCTGGGTAAGGTATGCGCTCTCACCAAAGTAATCAATTTTAAATAAGTTTGAGGTTCCCTCGCAGCAGGATGGAGTTATAATAGGAGGTTCTATAAGTGTAAAATCATTTGAATCAAGGAACTCTCTGCATGCCCTTGTTATTTCAGCTCTAATCCTCATTATAGCATGCTGTCTGGGTGTTCTTAGCCATAGATGTCTGTTATCCATTAGGAATTCTATCCCATGCTCCTTATGGGTTATTGGGTAATTTTCCTCAGCCATATGAATAAGTTTAACACTGGTGGTAGTAAGCTCATACCCGCTCGGCGCTCTTTCATCCTGCCTTACTATTCCTCTCACTTCGATAGATGATTCCTGAGTAAGGGTTTTGCACAGATCAAAAACTTCTTCTCTAACTTCAGCTTTTACAGCAACACACTGTATAAAACCAAAGCCATCTCTCACCTGAAGAAAATGTATCTTGCCGCTTGAACGGATATTATACAGCCATCCCTTAATTGTTACTTCCTGGTCTTTATACTGCCCGATCTTACTAATTGTTGTATATGCCACCATACTCAACCCCTTTATTGTCATTTAATTGCTCTAAACAACATTAATTTTACTAAAATCTAATAAAATAAACAATTGTAATTTAGAGTTCTTAATCAATCTTTCCAGTACCCTTCTTTACAAGATAAACATCCCAATATCTACTGCCAAGTATATTCGCAAATTTTTTATCAAACACCGCAAAATCAAATCTATATTTTCCCTTTACTTTATTTCCAGTATCCATAGCAGTTACATATCCAATACCCTTTATGTAGAAGACAGTTCCTATTGGCCAATATTTAGTGTCAACTGCAATAGTAGTACCAGGAACAATTGGCTTACCTGAATAAGTTATTCCTCTGTTATTACCGCATTCACTTTTACTTGGCGTATATGCAGTACCTTTAAATTTACCTATGTAACGGTCTCTTGTTATAATGGCACGAGACGTAATTTGTGGCGGACGTTCATAGTTCTTTGGTTTTATCCCTGCCATAGCAGCAAGCTTTAGAGAGTTTTGCAAAGATATATTGTCGCCAGACAATTCATTATTATGCTTTCTTAAAGATTCGTTCTCATGTATAAGCTCATCTATTTTTTCTCTCAACTCTTTCAGCAAGTCATCAGATAATGAAACATTAGTAACTCCTTTACCAAATTGGTCTTGCTTGTCCCCTATCAGATTATTAACTTTTTTCTTTAAATCATTATAATCACTAAACTGCTGTAGATATACTTTCTTGGTATCTCTTAACTCCAGTGCCATCTTATCACAATACTCATATGTCTTAAAGTTATTAATAATCAATAAGCATATACAGATTGTCAGAATAATGATTAAAACTATACTTCTTCTCTTAGCTTCTTTCATATACTTGATTTGCCTCTTTTCTCTTGTTTTTATTCTACTATCGTTTTCTTCCTGCCCCATAGCTCCCTCCAAATCTCTTTAGGAATAATATAAATTTATGATAGCAGGACAAACTTTATTACTTCCTTTGTATGCTTTTGTCCATATTAAGATTATTAACAGGACTATAATTTTTTAAACATGCTAAGGAATGATGAAATAATAAATTCCCATTATATACCATATAATAAAAAAGAAAGACAGTTAGGCGCATATTCATAGGGACATTTTATGAACCGTGGGTATTGGTTGAGGCAGACAGCAGATTAAGCTGTCTGCCTTTGCCGTTGTTC
>DHFP01000230.1 GCA_002402315.1 Clostridiales bacterium UBA4821 | reverse complement strand
GAGAGATATATAGACGAAAACGCGGCTAATATTCGAAATATCAAGTGGATTTCCGCAATCAACTACAATCAACGAGTGATTATATGAGTTCTCTTCTACAAAAGAAAGTTGAATAATATCTCCCGGTTCAATATCCTTTACGCTCACCTCCTCGGCAACCGGGCCGATATCCTTATCTCTTGTAAGAAAGTTGTGAAAAAAGTTTACCCCTCCCCATGAAGGAGTCTTGTCATTACCATTTCTATAATACCACCCATATGTTCGATTATAATTCATACTGCACCCACCTGCACGAAGAACCTGTGAGCAAAAGTTTGTACAATCTCCGCCAAGTTTTGAAAAATCATAGTAGTTGGGATTTCTATTCAAAGCCCATCTATCTGCATAAGCCAAGGCGTCCTGGCGGTTATATTCCTTTAACGGCATAGCTTTCATGTCTCTCATCCTCCCTGATATATTCTATGCGTAAAAATCTTGTTACAGATATTTAATTTTGTGTAATGGAAAAAGAGTGTAAAATATTATTAGTAAAATGAAAGGAATGAATAGAATTATGAATAGAATTTTAGCATTATCTATTGGTATGGTGCTTATGCTAAGCAGTTCGCTTGCAGCATACGCTAGCGGACTGGTAAACCCGCTTGTATTTTGAGCCTCCTCCTGACCCATCCTATTATGACTGTCCTAATGCGCCTGTGTATACATATATTTATAACTTTAAAACAAAAGAGTTCACCAAAGGAATTTATGCCAAGGAGAATATTTACCGTAACGAGCTGATAAGTACGTCTTCCCGGGTCTATACGGTCGATGAAAATATAGAAAATGTCTCTATATACCATGGTGATAAGTTAGTTGATTCTCTACACTATCCGAGAAAATTTCTTGGAACCTATGTTCAAGGTACTTTGCTTAACACATATTACATTGAGAACATCTTAAAGGAGAATGTTAAAACTACTACCCTAAACATCTATTCCAAGAATCTAAATAACTATCAAAACAGCCACAAAACAATTGATTTACCAAGTGCATATTATGATACGATATTGAGTGACAGTATCGCAGTAGCCCCTTATAATAATAGTTTATATTTAATAACCAAAAACAATATCTTCAGGATTTCAAACAATAAAATAGCCAAAACAATACCTGTCACTGGTATTGAAAACTATTCTGTAGATTCAAGCAAGCTTTACCTGTTTGGTAAAGAAAATATATGGTTTGTTGATACAAAAGATAAATTGCACAAACTGGATCCTAACAATTATGCAAATACAAATTTAAATAATATACATCCGGATGACAAGTTTGACATAGGATGCAAGCTTATAATAATTGAAACTGCTGCCGACAAGAAAATTGAAAAAGCTAGCGTATACCGTCGGGGCTTACAATGTTCACAAGATTATTATTGCGTTGAAGCAGAATTATCTGACAAGACAAAAGAATTTTACTTACTGGCTGAAGGTTCAGTTTTAAAACTTCCGGAAACCCTTAAAGGAAAAAATTATTATATATACAAAACAACTAGGAAGGAATACCTTAATCCGGTGCGAAAATACTACAACTTAATTATCTCCATGCCTGACACCAACTGGGAATTCAACTACAAAACCGAATATCCAATAATTATTACTAAAACACAAGCAAAAATAATTTATAACGATAAAGAATTAGATTCAGACACTCCCCCGTTTATGCAAAACGGTAGTCTACTGGTACCTTTAGGTGTAATTGCTAAAGAATTTGGAGCAAAAGTGGATTTTGATGCCGAAAAGAAAGTCATTACTCTTAACAAAGACAATAAAGAAATTCATCTGACACTTAACAGCATGAAGGCTACGGTCAATAATAAAGATGTGGATCTAAAATCACCTGCAATAGTCGTTAAAGGCCGAGCAATGGTTCCACTCAGGTTCATTAGCGATAATTTCGGACTAAAAATCAACTTGGAATATGACTATAAAAATCCAGACCTTAGTAACTGCCGTATCAGCAAGGTTTACATTGGTGAAAAATAGAGATAATAATTACATTGACAGTATTTCGCCGATAAAATATTATAAACTAGATTAAGGCATTTAAGGGAGGCAGTCATGAACCTTACTGAAATTGCACTAAATATTCTTAAAAAAAGATATCTACTCAGAGACCGAAAAAATTATCTGATAGAAAACCCTGAAGGAATGTTCCACAGGGTTGCAAGGGCTGTTGCCTCGGCTGATAAACTGTATGACGAAAATGCTGATTTGCAAAGGACTGAGAACGAATTCTTTGAAATGATGAGCACCCTCGAGTTTCTACCTAATTCACCTACGCTTATGAACGCGGGAAGGCTCCTTGGACAGTTAAGCGCATGCTTTGTTATTCCGGTTGGAGACAGCATGGAAGAGATATTTGATGCTTTAAAAAGTGCCGCTTTAATACATAAGAGCGGAGGCGGAACAGGCTTTAGCTTCTCACGTCTTCGCCCCAAAGACTCTCTGGTAAAATCTACTGGTGGAACAGCAAGCGGACCAATAAGCTTTATGAGATTATTCAACCTAGCCACTGAGGTAGTCAGACAAAGCGGAAAAAGAAGAGGAGCAAATATGGGTATCCTTAAAGTCAATCACCCTGATATACTTGATTTTATTACCTTAAAAAATCAAACCGGCGAGCTCGAAAACTTCAACATAAGTGTTGGAATAACCGAAGAATTCATGCAAGCAGTTGAATCAGACTTGGAATATAAATTGGTTAACCCTCAGGATAACTCTGTCGCCGGTAGGTTGAGAGCTAAAAAGGTATTTGACCTAATAGTAGATACTGCCTGGAATAGCGGCGAGCCTGGTATTGTATTCCTTGATAGAATTAACAGGGATAATCCTACTCCCTGGCTTGGGGAAATTGAAAGTACCAATCCCTGCGGAGAGCAGCCTTTACTTCCTTATGAGTCGTGTAACCTTGGATCTATCAACTTAAGTCTGATGGTTAAAAAGGAAAAAGGCAAAAGTGAGATCGACTATGACAAGCTGATAAGGGTTGTTCATAGTGCAGTACATTTTCTTGATAATGTTATAGATATAAACAAGTATCCTCTCGAAAAAATCAAAGAAATGACATTGAGAAGCAGGAAAATCGGTCTAGGGGTTATGGGATTTGCTGATATGCTTTGCCATCTGAGAATTCCATATAACTCAGATGAAGCGGTACACACTGCTGAACAACTGATGTGGCTAATTAATAGAGAATCAAAAAATGCATCCTTTAATTTGGCCCAGCAGAGAGGGGCATATCCCGAGTTTAAAAAAATAAAGTGTCTGATTTTCAGAAATGCCACCACAACTACAATTGCCCCTACCGGAACACTTAGTATAATAGCCGGTGCTTCCAGTGGAATAGAACCAATATACTCGTTCTCTTATATGAGAAAAGCTGCAGACCAGGAGCTGCATGAGGCAAACCCCAGGTTTAAGCAGATAGCTATAGACATGGGATTCTACTCAGACGAACTACTGCAAAAAATTGCCTGTACAGGTTCAATTCAGCACCTATCGGAAGTTCCTGAAGAAATAAGAAAGGTGTTTGTTACTGCATATGACATACAACCTGAATGGCATGTAAAAATTCAGGCTGCTTTTCAGAAGCACACAGACAATGCTGTGTCCAAGACAGTAAACCTTCCAAACAGTGCAACAAAATTTGATGTAAAAGAAGTATTTATGCTAGCATATAAACTCGGTCTTAAAGGCGTGACTGTTTATAGGGATGGCAGCAGGACCTCCCAGGTCTTAAGCATAAACAAACAAACTGGTAATCAAGACCCCACTCAAGATCAACCTGCACCGCATAGAAACCTATGCATTGATTGTATTAACCAAGAACCAAATTCACATGAGTGTACAGTCTGTGACTAAAAAAATCCCGACTTGATTGGAGGCCACTGAAAAACCTATGGTTTTTCAAAAGAATTAAATAGCGGTATGAAAAAGACGACTCAAATTTGCTTCTTAAATTTTAGAGTCGTCTTTTTTATGAATTTAAACCCTATATTAAACTACTTTTCAACCTATTTGCCATGACACCGAGGAATTTTTACT
>DHFP01000097.1 GCA_002402315.1 Clostridiales bacterium UBA4821 | reverse complement strand
GGCGGGTTTTTAAAAAATAAAAACTAAAACGGTTATTGACATATGCCCGAAAAGGTATATAATAAAATTGAAAGCGACATATGCCGGAAACTATAAGGAGGTGGATCATATGCCAAGACGAGATGGAACTGGCCCAATGGGTGCCGGATCAAAGAGCGGACGAGGTTTAGGGCTTTGTACAGGAGTAAATGCATTAAAATTCGGTGCTGGCAACGGAGCGGGATTAGGACTTGGACTTGGATGCAGACGTGGGTTTGGTAGAAACAATAATGTAAACCAGGCTTCTTCAAAAACACAAAAAGAAATGCTGCAAGAACAAAAAGATTTGCTACAAAGACGACTTGAAGTCATTGATAAGCAACTAGATAACTTATAAAGCAACATAAGTAACTGGAGGACGCTCTGGTTACTTATGTTGTGAATTGAGGTGAAAAATTATGCCAAGACCAATGAAATGGAGAAAAGTTTGCTGCTTACCCGAGAGCAATAGATTTGGGCCGCTTGATTCTCCAGCAGATGCGGAAAACTTTATCAATATGACGGTTGATGAATACGAGACTATAAGATTGATCGACTTAGAAGGACTTACTCAGGAAGCGTGCGCCGATCAAATGAATATATCACGTACAACGGTCCAGGGCATTTACAATGAGGCAAGAAAAAAGGTTGCCCAGTCTCTGGTAAATGGGAAAGTACTTCTTATTGTGGGTGGCGAATATCAGCTCTGTGATGGATCTGGTAAAGCTTGTGGAGGAGGCCGGTGTCGTAGACACAGGTGCGGCAGAGACATTATGGATAATGAGCAAAGAGGTGAATAATCATTTATTCTGATAAAGTATTAGAACATTTTATGTGTCCTCAGAACGCATATAGTTTGCCCGATGCAGATGCAGAAGGAAGCTTCGGAGATCCGGCTTGCGGAGATGCGCTGACTGTTTATATAAAAGTTAAAGAAAACTACATTCAGGAGATTAGCTATCTAGTATTTGGGTGTTGTGCATCCATTGCAACATCCAGTATGACATCTGTTCTGGCAAAAGGTAAAAGCATAGATGAAGCATTAAGAATTACTGAAGAGGATGTCATTAATGCTCTTAATGGTCTCCCTGAAAACAAAATACATTGTTCAAATTTAGGAGTTAGTGCCTTACGCAATGCAATAGCAAATTATTATGAGAAAACAAATAAAATGGAGGAATTATTATGAAAATTGCAATGCCTGTAGATGATAAAAACATAGAAACAACAGTATGTATATCCTTTGGACGTACACCGTACTTCCTTGTTTACGATACCGAGACAAAAGAAAGTGCATTCATTGACAACAGTGCAGCAGCCAGCCAAGGTGGAGCCGGTATTAAAGCTGCACAGGCCATCGTAGATAGTAAAGTAAGCGCCTTGCTTACACCTCGCTGCGGAGAGAATGCCGCAGAGGTGATCAAAACTGCTGATATCAAGATGTATAAGACGATAGATGGTTCGGCGATGGATAATATCAACGCATTTGTTGAGGGGAAGCTCTCTTTATTACAGGAGATTCACCCCGGATTTCATAACCATGGAGAAAAATAATATGAGGATAGCTGTGCTAAGCGGCAAAGGCGGCACAGGAAAGACACTGGTATCCGTTAATCTGGCTGCAGCAGCGCCAAAGTCCATCTATATAGATTGTGATGTTGAAGAGCCTAATGGGCATCTGTTTTTTAAGCCTAAGGATGTCACTGAGGAGGAAATTGTAGTTAAGATTCCTGTTGTAGATGAGCAGCTTTGCAATGGATGCCGAATATGTGTTGATTTTTGCAAATTCAATGCATTAGCCTGCATTAACGGTAAATTAAAAATTTTTGAAGAGGTTTGCCATTCCTGTGGAGGATGTGTGTTGCTTTGTCCTATGAAGGCTTTGTCAGAAAAAGATAAGGTAATCGGTAAAGTTCAAAAGGGTTATTCAGATGGTGTGACTGTAAATACAGGAATATTGAACACTGGCGAAGCGTCCGGTATTCCCATCATTAAGAAGCTTCTAAATGATAATAAGTGTGAAGAAAACAATCTGACATTTATTGATTGCCCTCCTGGAAGTGCCTGTATCGTCATGGAGAGCATCAAGGAGGCGGACTACTGTATATTGGTTGCTGAACCCACTTTGTTTGGCGTTCACAACTTAAATATGGTGTATGAACTAGTCGAACTGTTTGATAAGCCTTATGGGGTTGTGCTCAATAAATGTCTTGACGGAGTAAATCCAGCAGAAAACTTTTGCATAGAAAAAGGCATTGAAATTTTAGGGAAAATCCCCTTTGATAATGAGCTTGGTACCTTAAATTCAAATGCCAAAATTGCAGTCAGGGAAAATGAAAGGTATAAAAAGATGTTCACTTCCCTCCTTGAAAAAGTGACAAAGGAGGTGCAGCATGAAACAGTTACTCATCCTTAGCGGCAAGGGAGGAACAGGAAAAACGACTGTAGCCAGCGCGTTTATCAAATTGTCAGATGCAGAGGCATACACGGACTGTGATGTAGATGCACCCAATCTCCATCTGGTTATGCATCATACTGATGCACCCAAGCGAACAGACTACTATGGCATGCCAAAGGCTGAGATTGATACTGAATTGTGCATAAAATGCGGACAGTGTAGACAAAACTGCCGGTTTGATGCCATAACTGAGGAAGCTTATTATAAGGTAGATGCATTTGCTTGTGAAGGCTGCGGGATATGTGAAGACGTTTGCCCTGCAGGGGCTGTCTCTTTGAAGCCTGCTGTGGCAGGAGAACTGAGGCTGTATGTTAATGAAGATCAAGTGTTTTCAACCGCCCAGCTCAAAATGGGAAGCGGCACCTCCGGTATGCTGGTAACTGAGGTAAAGAAGCAGATGAAGTCAGCGGCAAGAGATGCAAAACTAGCTATTATCGATGGCTCGCCAGGGATAGGTTGTCCGGTCATCGCATCACTAAGCGGTGTTGATATGGTCCTGATTGTTACGGAACCTTCTATATCAGGTATCAGTGACATGGAACGCATTATCAAAACGGCAGAGACGTTCCAAACCAAGACGGCTATTTGCATTAATAAATATGACACCAATCTTGAGAACACTCACAGGATCGAGTCGTTTTGCATAGACCATAAGATTCCCTTTACAGGCAAAATACCATTTGATTCAAATGCGGTAAAAGCAATCAATAATGGGCAGACCGTTGTTGATATCAATTGCGTATCGGGCGCTGCAGCAAGGGAAGTATATGACAAAACGATGAAACTTCTTTTCGGACAAGATAGTAGGGATAGCATATGATTATAAAAACATTGGTGGAAAATACGTCAACTTCCGAAGATTTTGGAAGTGAGCATGGACTTAGCTTATATATTGAAAGTAAAACACACAAACTCTTATTCGATACTGGCGCAAGCGCTCTCTTTGCTGAAAACGCAGAGAAAATGAATGTTGATTTATCGGATATCGATCTGGCTGTGATTTCTCATGGACACTATGACCATGGTGGAGGCCTCAAGGCCTTTCTGAGCGTGAATAATAAAGCGAAAGTATACTTGAATAAAAACGCCTTTGAAAAGCACTACTCAAATAGAGAAAACGGTGATAAGAGATACATTGGCTTAGATGAGACATTACTGGCAAATGATCGTTTTATATTTGTTGGAAAACACCTTGTTATTGATGATGAGCTCGAATTGTTTTCCCAGGTCACAGGGGAAACGCTAAGCCCGTCAGGTAACCAAGACCTATTTATGGCCGTTGGTCAGTCGATTGTACCGGACGATTTTTCCCATGAGCAGAACCTGATCATTAAGGAAGATGGAAAGAATGTCTTAGTCGCGGGTTGCGCTCATAAAGGGATTATAAATATTCTAGAGCATTTCCGTTTAGGCAAGGGGTATTTGCCAAGCCATGTTACCGGAGGATTTCATCTTTATAACCGGGCAGCCGATAAGGATGAGGATTCTGCAATAGTTACGCAGATAGGAGAGTATCTTCAGAAAACAGGGGCAAAGTTTTATACATGCCACTGTACGGGAATCAACTCCTTTAACAGCTTAAAATCAATTCTGGGAGAAAGCGTGGAATATCTATCGGCTGGGAGTCAAGTAATAATATACAAAGAAGGAGTCAACAAAATGAGTGAAAATTGCAACCAAAGCTGCAGTAGCTGCGGAGACGACTGCGCAGAAAGAAAAGAACCAAAAAATGATTTTTCAGAAAAACTAAACGAGCTTAGTAACGTTAAGAAGGTTATCGGAGTTGTCAGCGGAAAAGGTGGAGTCGGGAAATCATTAGTAACCTCCATGCTTGCTGTTTCAATGAATAGAATGGGTTATAATTCCGCCATTCTTGATGCAGATGTGACCGGGCCTTCCATACCAAAAGCGTTTGGTATTAAGGGTAAAGCTGCAGGAAGTGAACTGGGTCTACTCCCTATTAAAAGCAAAACTGGGATTGATATCATGTCGATCAATTTACTCTTGGAAAATGATACAGATCCGGTAGTTTGGAGGGGACTTATTATTGCAGGAACTGTAAAACAGTTCTGGACAGATGTCATTTGGAATGATGTAGATTTTATGTTCATCGATATGCCACCGGGTACTGGTGATGTTCCTCTTACTGTGTTTCAGTCCATTCCAGTAGATGGAATTATTATAGTAACTTCCCCACAGGAACTTGTTTCAATGATTGTATCCAAGGCAGTCAAAATGGCAAAGATGATGAATATCCCTATCATAGGATTAGTAGAGAATATGTCGTATTTCAAATGCCCGGATAATGATAAGGACTACAAGATATTTGGTGAAAGCCACATTGAAGAAATTGCTGAGAAGCATAACATTAAGGTGCTTGCTAAACTGCCGATTGATCCTAAAATATCAGCTGCTTGTGATAGAGGTTTGATAGAGTTATACGACGGAACTTGGCTTGACCCTGTGGCAAAAATATTAGAAAAAATGGAGGAAAAAGAAATGATGAAAATTGCTGTAGCGAGTGAAAATGGAATGGTGACAGAGCACTTTGGGCATTGTGAGGGTTTTATGATTTTTGATATCGAAAACAATCAAATCGTTAAGAATGAAACCATTGCTAACCCTGGACACAAACCGGGATTTTTGCCTAACTTCTTAAATGACATGGGAGTGAATGTAATTATTTCAGGAGGTATGGGCGGCGGAGCTATTGAAATCTTCAATGAAAAGAACATTGAAGTTATCGTTGGAGCAAGTGGTAATGCTAAAGTAGCGGCAGAAGCGTACCTGCAAGGCTCTCTAAAATCTACTGGTTCCGTTTGCCATGAGCATCAGCATCATGATGAATGTGGCGAATAGAATACCTCACTTGTATTGTGAAATAGTGCTTGCGCGGTATAATTAGTGCAAGTACTATTTTTTACTACTATACATCTACAAGAAATATAAAGAATGGGAGGAAGGTTTTTTTATGAAAGTTGGATTAATAAGATGTATGCAAACTGATAAATTTATCCTATCAAGTCGAATTTTATTGAAAAACCCAATAAGACATGGTACAATGCTCCCATAAATGAAAGGTCTTGTAAATCCTTATCTAAGAGAGGGTAGGGGGTATTATTACAAAGTGAAAATGGATGAATGAGGATTTTCAACAGATATATAACTCGAAATGTAAGTTTTTGAGAAAATACATAGATGAAATATTAAAGCCACGTGGAAGAGGAGGTTTTATTAGGGATATTATTTTTAGAGCATGGAAGATTTATTATCCTTATCGTTGTAATTATAAGGTGGTTCAAAAACACTTGGATTCAAAGTTTACGAAAATTGAAATGATGAAGATAAAAGCTGAAAAAGAAAATCGAGCTTTAATAAAAAAGTACATTAAAGAAGCAGAATTTAAGCGGGAAGACAGAGCGATATTGTATGATAAAAAAATACTGAAGTTGAGAAATCTAGAGATAGCAATAATGAAAAATATGGGATATAAAAATATTCAAATAGCAAAAGAATTTGAAATTTCAGTGGGGTGGGTTAGGCAGATAATAATTCAGACTAGGAATAAAACCCAAATAAAAAAGTTGAAAGAAGAGATTGTAGACTTAAATATAATTTTAGAGCAATTTAAGGATATAGCTAATTAAAATGTTTGAGTGGTGAAAAAATATGGGTCCAAGATATAAAAGGCTTAAACGAGAGGGTAGATTGCAGGTGGCTAAACATCATTGGTTACCTAAGTTTGATGGTAAAAATATTGTAAAAGGCTATAGTAAACATTTTGCTGTTGATAAGTTATGTGCTGTGTTTGAACTTCGTATGCTTGGGTATGAAATATCTGAAACTTATGTAGACCAATTAAAGGTTGATGTGGAGCACCGGAGATTAGCAAACGAGAATAAAAAGAGGTTGAAAGAACTCGAGGAACAGCAAGACGATTGGTCAGACGAGACTTTTGCCTTTATTGCGGGTCACACATCAAATGGCGTTCCTTATGGAGTTACATGGGGTGAGATGGATGATTGCGAAGGGGATTACTTGGATGAGGAACTACCTTTTTGAACTTTGAAATAAAAAATGGGTTAGCACAGAGCAATAAGGAAGAAAAAAGCCTAAAAAAGCAGCTAGCATTGCTTGAAAAAAGAAAGGCTGAATTATTAGGAAAACTTGATAAATTATTATTGTAGTGGAGTTAAGTCAGACAGTTATGAAAGGATGGTTAGTTTGATAAAGAAAAAATCAATTAGTGTTCCAAAAGAAATGCAAGAGCGATTTGAGCAAATCTCAAAGATAATAAAAGATTTTTGTGTTGAAAAATTAAATCAAGAGTATGAGCAATCTTGTTATGAACTTTGTGCAGCATTGTGTAGAAAAAGACCATCACCAATAATATCTGGAAGAGTAAATACATGGGCGTGTGGTATAATTCACGCAATCGGCACAGTTAATTTTGTTTTTGATTCAAGTGGCAAACCACATATAAAGGCAAGCGAATTGTCTAATTGGTTTGGAATATCCGAGAGCACAGGAAATGGAAAATCAAGGCAAATTAGAAATTTGATGAAGATGCATCAGTTCGATAGAAAGTGGACACTACCGAGCAGAATGGATAGTAATCCATTAATCTGGATGGTTGAAATTAATGGATTTGTTTTAGACGTACGTTATTGTTCTCGTGAAATACAAGAAGAAGCATATAGAAGAGGAATGATACCTTATTTGCCAGAGTAAAATTTGGACTATGTTGTGGTGATTTATCTTATTTGCAGTATCTTTTTAAGATTAAGGAAGGAGCGACAAAGTGTTCAGGGTAATAAAGAATGAATATGGAAAAGAGTATGGATTGTTTGAGTTTGATTATCTGGGAGAGCATCCAGGGCGTTATTACAAAGTAAAAATGGATACTATTACATTTGAAAAATGAATGAAATTACAACTGGAAGATTTGGGGCGTTAAGTTAGATGACTTAATGCCTCTTTTTGTTGATTTCATAGGGTTTCTGAGGGGGGTCTAAATTCGACCCCCGGGGGGTCATTTTTCCAGAAAACTGAAATAATTTTGCGTAATTATATTATAAAGATTTCACAAGGCAGGTTGATTATTGAGCTTATCAAGGGAAAACCTGATGAGTATAAACAACAGAAAAAATAGAATCAGGTTTTGAGCGGCTTAAACAAAGAACAATGATACAAAGAAGCAAAGAGCGAGCCTATAGGAATTTAATGTCTGCCACCCAGCAAATTCAATGTTGGGTGGCTTTCAATTTTGGCATAGGAGGCTTTCTTGCTATGAAAACAGATAAATTTGAATATTTGCATAGCAGACATTATCTTAAAAGGTTAGTTGCGGCAAAGGTTATTACTAAGGTTATTAATACAAACAATGACGTAACGCCCCAGCTTGATAGTCGGATTACAGCGTTGGAAGCCGATTTAAGTGAGCTAATAACATTGAAGCTTCATAAAGAGATAGACGAGAAAGCATACGGCCGGGAGTACCAAAGGATTAGCAAGGCGATTACTGATTTACAGATGAAAAAGAATGAACTTGTTACTGAGAATTTGGAACATACAAAGGATATCAGCAAAATGCAGGCGGTTAAGGAGATTATCGGCGACGGTAGCAAGCCGCTTACAGAATTCGATGATGCTTTGTTTGAGGCAATGGTGGAAAAGGTGATCATTAAATCCACAACAGAGTTTGAGTTTATATTTGAAAGTGGTCAAAGGGTGAAGGTTAAAGCCAGTAAATAAATAATTGATTGAAGCCGCAGGGGTTGGTGTTATACGCATCATGCTCTGCGGCTTTTTTATTTTTGAGTTCACTTTAAAATTAGCACAATAACCTTTGCAAACAAAGGAAAACATGATAAATTTAAAGCAAGAATAATTAGATGCTTTAATATTGAGCTAAAAGCCTTTGTATATAAAGAAAATAAAGCTAAAAATAAAGAGAGGTGAAATGCAGTGGTCGGATATACAGAACTTTCTAAAATGAATACGTTCTCGATGGCAGACGTCTGTAATCTTGTTGGGAACAAGAAAACAGCATCTTCGCTTATATTAAGACTTTCAAAAAAAAGTCTAGTAAAGAAGATAAAAAATAATCTTTATACTTGTGTAAATGTTGCAGATGGTAGTGTTATCGCTACAAGGTATCACATAGCCTGCGGAATAAATGAAACTGCGTATTTATCACACCATACTGCATTTGAATATGCAGGAATAGCAAACCAAGTGTATTATGAAGTCTATGTATCCTCAAACATAAAGTTTACCGATTTTGAGTTTGATGGGATTACTTATAAGTATGTTGCATCAAAATTCGGTGCCGGTGTTGTTGCACCAAAAAATACTCAGGGAATACGGGTTACTTCATTAGAACGCACTGTAGTTGACAGCATAAAGGATTTTGAGAAAATAGGTGGACTTGAGGAGCTTCTAAATTGCATTTCATCAGTCCACTATTTAGATGAAAAACAGCTTATAGCTTATTTGGAAGCTTATGATATGCAGTTTCTATACCAGAAGACGGGGTTTATTTTGGAACATTACAAAAAGGATCTACAGATATCCGATGAATTTATAGATTATTGCAAAAGCAAAATAGGTAAAAGCACTCGCTATTTAACAAAGGATAGCGGCACTTATTACAGTGAATGGAAATTGGTTGTTCCTAATGGCTTTTTTGGAATGACCGAGCAAGGAGGTATTCCACTTGTATAATTATGACAAAAACTACATTGCAAAAAGAGCCACAGAACTTGGATTTATAAGAGATACTTTGGAAAAAGTGTACCGCTTGGCGGATATTTTAGAATATTTGAACACAAACCCTATTTTAAAGGATAGCTTGGCTTTAAAGGGCGGTACCGCAATAAATCTTACTATTTTTAATTTGCCAAGGCTGTCGATAGATATTGACCTCGATTATTTGGGAGCGGACAGCAGAGAGGAAATGCTCAAAAATAGAGAAATTATTAATTCCACCCTTGCAAAGTTTATGTTGGCGAGTGGTTATTCGCTTAGTCCTAAGACGAAAAATCCACATAGCCTGGATTCATGGGTTTGTGAATATGTTAATGCGGCTGGCAACAGGGATAATATAAAAATTGAAATCAACTATTCCATGAGAGCACATATTTTTCCGGCGAAGGAAATGAAAATTATTACCGAGCATTTTGTCAGTGAGTACAAGGTAAAATGCTTGACCGCTATTGAGATATTTGGAAGCAAAATTAATGCATTAATGAGTAGAGCAGCGGCAAGGGATTTATACGATGTTTACAATATGATAAAGTTTGGACTGTTTGATGAGAGTGAGCAAGAACATCTTCGTAAGAGCGTGGTTTTCTATGCGGCAATTTCAGCTAAAGAAATAAACAAGAGCTTTGATATAAGGGCTATTGAGAATATTACAAAATACAAGATACGAACCGACTTGTTTCCTGTTATTACAAAAAGGGATTCATTTGATTTAGATAGTGCCAAAAAGGCTGTAAAGGAATATATTTCAGAGCTTGTAGTACTAACTCCAGAGGAGCAAGAGTTTTTGGACAGATTTGAAAACAAAGAATATATGCCGGAGTTGCTTTTTGATGATGAAGACATTTTAGACAGAATTAAAACGCACCCAATGGCATTATGGAAAATTAGAGGGTGAGGTGTGGTTAAATGTCAAGGCAGTTTTTTATTGCGGACACGCATTTTGGGCATAAAAATATAATCGAATATGAAAATAGACCCTTCGAAACTACTGAGAAAATGGATAGCAGGATTATAGAAAACTGGAATAAGACTGTTAAGCAAAAGGATAGAATTTATATTCTTGGCGATTTTGCCCTTTCAAATAAAAAGAGAATTGTGGAGCTAATAAAGTCGCTTAATGGTTACAAAATATTTGTGCTTGGCAATCATGACAAATGTTATTCTTATGCGTGGTGGAATACCGCTGGCTTTGATATGGTGTGTGCATATCCAATAATTATTGATGAATGGTTTATATTATCGCATGAGCCGCTTTATACCAATTCCAATATGCCATATGTTAATATTTTTGGTCATGTGCATGGAAATCCGGAGTACAATGATTTTTCAAAACAGCATTTTTGCGTGTCTTGTGAGAGGATAGATTACACACCTATTGAAATGAAAGAAATTGTTAAAAAGATTAATTCTCTTAATAGGAAAGGATGAAAATCAATGATATATGGAGTAGATAGAAATAAACTTTGTGCAGATGAAAGTGAAAAAGAAATACAATTAATATCAGATAGCATAGCTTATTGTGGACTTATTTATGATGTAGCGGGATGAATTTAAGGAAGTTGGAAGACTGTAAGATAAATAATATGTAAGGGGGTTATTAAAATGCCAAGTACAAATTGGTCAAAGCTCAATCACTTGCAACTAGGAAGATATGCAGAATACTACGCAAAAAGAAAAATGGGATATAAACAATTCCGATACTTATCTTATACTGCTAATGTTTGAGGATGGAAAAATGCCAGATGTTTTCTTGATTCCAGCTATTGCATGGAGGCATCCAAATGAACTGTTCTGTGACAAGGATTATGAAGGTTTGAAAAGTAAGCCTGAATACGGATTGAATTTGTCAAAGAAAAATATGCCGCTTCTGGCTCCTTATAAAATAGAAAAAGCGATAGTATCAATTTTGAATGATGGGGGCTCTGAAAATGAGATTTTATCAAAACCTGATAATTTTGAACTTTATTTTGAAGAGGAGCAGTTCGATGAATTTGTAGAGCGGCTCAAATCCTTTAAAATTCAATATGTCCATGATGTGGCAGAATATTCATGGGGACAAAGAGTAATCCGCTTTTATGACTCTGATATGCACATAATTGAAGTTGGCGAAAGTATGGTGACTGTTGTGAAAAGGTTTATTGCTCAGGGACTGACGATCGAAGAAACTGCTAAGCGGACACAGCACCCAGTTGAATTTGTGAAAAGCTGCATAATATGAATCATTGATTAGATAGGAA
Source organism: Clostridiales bacterium UBA4821 (assembly GCA_002402315.1). Lineage (GTDB taxonomy): Bacteria > Bacillota > Clostridia > Acetivibrionales > UBA4821 > UBA4821. The sequence goes on along the minus strand of DHFP01000097.1, from coordinate 4,938 downwards.
GAAATTTTATAAACATTGCAGCCAAGGCTTCTGTTGAGTGTGGCGTTGATCAGACACCCTACTGGAGAACACTTAAAAAAGATGGTGAGCTGAATGAGAAATATCCGGAAGGCATTGACGGGCAAAAGCTGCATCTTGAGATGGAAGGGCATACCATTATTCGGAAGGGCAAAAGGTATTTTGTGAAGGATTACAAGGATAAATTTTTTGAATTAACAGATTAAATTCTTTTACGGAGGATGATTCATGGATATAATCAATTGGCTGCTGGAAAACGAACCGTATGTTCAATATGCTGTGAGAAAAAATATTCTGAGGCAGAATAAGCATGAATTATGCGAATTAAAAGCTTCTGTGTTATCGGATATACGAATTAAGAAATATTTGAGTGATATAGCTGATTTTAATGCAACACTCGTTACTAATCATAAAAATCCTGATATTCCAATACATAAATTGCTATTTTTGTTGGAAGTGGGACTAGATACTGATATTCCTCAAATAGATATGGCAATACAGCAGATATTAATGAATAAAGACGAAAATGGAATTCCAAAGAGCATGACCAATATACCAAAGCACTTTGGTGGTTCTGGAGAGGATACACTTTCTTGGGCATTATGTGATGCACCGCTAATGCTATATGCTTTATTAAAAGCAGGGATAGCCTATGATAGCCAAGTCAAGGAAGGTGTCGAACACATTATTGGATTACATAGAGATAATGGATTTCCTTGTGTAGTGTCTAAGGAGCTCGGCAAATTCAGAGGACCCGGAAGAAAGGATGATTGCTGCCCGTACGCTACTCTCATAATCCTGAAACTTCTATCTATAATTCCTGAATACGAAAAATCAGAATTGGCAAATTCAATTATAAATGTTTTACTGGATTTATGGGAAAGCAGCCAAGAGCAGCATCCTTACATGTTTTACATGGGAACAGATTTCAGGAAGCTTAAAGCGCCTGCTCTATGGTATGATATCGTGAGCCTGGCTGATTGCTTAAGTCATTTTGAATCTGCGAGGAAAGATAAGCGATTTAATGAAATGCTTATTATTATTGAAAGCAAAGCAAGCTCAGATTATCAGTTCATACCTGAATCCGTCTATCAAAAGTGTAAGGAATGGGACTTTGGTCAGAAGAAGCAACCGTCTCCATGGCTTACTTATATATGCATTAGAACATTGGAACGAAGCGGCAGGATTAGTTTTGGATGATAAATTGATAAGATTTTATAATGTGTACTTTTTACCGCTTTTATATCCCCTACACACTAAACCCTTGTGAGTGTAGTAAAAATCATAAAACTACGAACTCAAGGGTGATTTGTAAAAATCTCAAAATCAGGCAGCAGTTGACTAACCCCGACGCACGTTGAGTGTTGTTGTCTGCTATATAGAAAAGACAGTTAAGTGACCGCTAAACCGCAGTAATACAAGGCTTTTGATGGTTTTGTATGGTAGCGGTTTTTTCATTTTCTAGGGCATTTTAAGTGGATGAAATCAGTGGCGAATAAAAAACTGAAAAGTGTAAATTACGCACTCAGACCGTCGAGAGAGGTTAACTGCCGATTATGTTATCAACCCAATAAACCCTTGTTTGTGGGGATATGAATTGCAGGGAAATGCAGTATTGGTGCGGTTTCTAAAAGAAGAAATTTTTAGTACCAGATGAGTAAAGAAAACTTCAAAATCTACCTATACAAAACTAATATAGGTAGATTTTTATAATTATTTACCTATATTCAATTGACGTACGTAAAAAATAGTGATATTATACCTATATAATGGAGGTGGGAATAATGAGCGAGTATAAATTACCTATGTTGCCGCCCGATGTAGAATTGGAAACAAAGACGGTACTGAAACAATTATCAAGAGCAAACAGAGCGTTAGCTGAATTAAAAGGTTATGCAGACACTATTCCGAATAAGCACATTCTGATAAATGCAGTCATGATTAATGAAGCAAAGGATAGTTCAGCTATCGAAAATATTATAACAACACATGATGACCTTTATAAAGCAATGAGTGATGCAAGCGGAGCAAGCCCGGCTGCAAAGGAAGTTGTCAGCTACAGAACTGCTTTGTGGTATGGATATGAGCAGGTGAAGGCTCGTGAAATGCTGACAACAAATATGATTGTTGAGATTCAAGGTGTAATAGAAAAGAATCGTGCGGGAATCAGAAAATTGCCCGGCACAGTACTCCGGAATGAAAGAACCGGTGAAACCGTCTATACTCCACCTGCTGGTGAAGATGAAATCAGAAAGCTTTTAAGCAATCTTGAAAAATACATAAATGAAGACTATAACGATATTGACCCATTGATAAAGCTTGCGGTCATCCATTACCAATTCGAGAGCATTCATCCCTTTTATGACGGCAATGGCAGGACAGGCAGAATCATCAATGTGCTTTATTTAGTATTAAAGGAACTGCTCGATAGCCCTATATTATATTTGAGCAGTTATATTATCCGGAATAAATCAGCCTATTATAAGCTTCTTCAGGAAGTGAGAACCGAGGAAAACTGGGAGGAATGGATTGTCTATATTCTTACAGGAATTGAGGAAACTGCCGAGGAAACGTTGAAGCTGGTAAAAAAAATCAATGCCGAAGTTGAAGCCATGAGTGCTGAGATTAAAGAAAAACTTCCTAAAATATATTCAAAAGAACTGATAGACTTGCTATTCTATGAGTTTTATACAAAAACCGTCTATATTGAAAATGGCTTATCGGTAACGAGAAAAACTGCGGTCAATTACCTATCTTCTCTTGAAAAAGAGGGCTTCCTTACATCTGAAAAAATAGGTAAGGAGCGGATTTATCAAAACAAAAGGTTGTACGATTTGGTTAAGTACGGTCAATGAGAGGTGGTATAAAATGCAGCCAGTGAGTGTAACGGGAATAGAAATAACTTATATATCAGGAGCATTGCAGCGGGATATTGATTTCCGAAGCTGCAAAACATTTATTTCTATTGATGGTGTGGTAAGAGCTACATTCAAACGAGGAATAAAGGAAAGCTGTGCTGATGAAGAGGGTAATTATATGCTACCGGTTTCAGAGATCTATGAATATAAAATTGATTATAAAGCAGTAGAGCGGATTTTTGATAGGTTTGATATCTTTGATTTGCAACCTGTAAAAAATAATATTCAGGCTGATGATGGTGGCAGCTGGAAAATCACCATATACACAAATGGTCAAAACATTAAACTCAAAGGATATCAGCCACCTGAGCCATTTGGTGATGAATTATCTGCAGAAATAGTAAATCTGTTGGATTACAAGATAGTGCCAATGCTTTTTTAGGAGGTGCATTTATGGGACATAGCTTTGGGATAAAATGCAATGAGTGCGATTATATAAAAAGCTTCAGGATGGGGATTGGAATGATGTACAGTCCTTATGCTTTAAGTGACTTTGACTCGGAGTTTGCATTGCTGCCATATCTCATCCGTTCAAAGAAGACGCAGCAATTAGTGAAGAACCTTATAAACGACAAAAATGGTAAGTTTGCAGATGGATATGAGCATTCTATATATCGCTGCTCAAAGTGTGGTGAGTTTTATGGGAGATTCTTCTTTCATATTGATCATGATGATGGCAGCTATGAGCCGCTCTACAAATGTACAAAGTGCAATAAAACATTAGACCTATTTGAACTTCCAGAGCATGGACAGGCTGACCTATCATTGTATCCTTGTCCCCGATGCGGCAAAAATAGTTTAGCTGAGGATTATAGTTCGATGTTATTATGGGATTGAGAGGGATTTGTAAATATGAATAAAAACAGTGAAAATCCGAAAGTTGGTAGACTATTTCAGGAATATGTCTGTAAAATGATGAGCCATCATTTTAAGCAGCACTTTGATTTGGAGCTGCCGATTCCAATAGGCAAACCTGCGAAGAATCACAAATTTGATTGTGTTTCAGAGGATAAGAAAATAGTGGTTGAATGCAAATGCTATACATGGACTGAAACCGGCAATTCTCCAAGTGCAAAATTAGGAGCACTTAATGAGGCTGTGTTTTATATGAGTTATTTGCCGGATGATACTAAAAAAATAATAGTGATAAAAAAGTCACGTCATCCAAAAAAAGACTGAAACATTGGCTGAGTACTACTATAGGACGTATATGCATTTGCTTGAAGGAATTACATTGATGGAAGTAGATGCTGAAACAGACAGCTTAAGTGTTATTGGATAATATAGAATTTCGAGAACAGAGGTGCTTATATGCCGTTGGTAGAGAAGGAAGAAATATATAGGGTTCAAAGTGAAAACATTTGGAGTTTTGGAAATCAGGTTTTGTATGACATGTGCAAAAGAACACCTTTACATACAAATGAAGAAGAGATTATCGGTAAGGTATGGCTTATCGGTCGGTCATACGCTGCGGCATTGGAAAGACGAGCTAAAAGTCCGTTTAAAGGTACTGACTTTTATAAATATGAGGTAGCAGAAAAAATAAAGGCTATCGGTACTGAGCTTGATAAAAGAATAGAATATCTTACAAATCAGCCTGCTCTAAAAAGGGAGAATTTAAGTGAGGTTTTGAGTACACACAGGTTTTTGACGGATGTATTCAATAGCATTTCTGGTTTAGATAATAGGTCTTTAGCTTCAAAATACTTGCACTTTCATGCACCTAACGTGTTTTATATTTACGATTCTATAGCCTATGCCGGTGTAACGAAATATAAACTACTGGATGTGCAATTGAAAAAGGAATTGAAAGCATCATTTTGTGATGCGACTTATCTGGATTTTGTGTCTAAAGCATATCCTTTGAATCTAAGAATTTTTGAAGAGCATGGTGTCTGGCTTTTGCCCAGACAACTGGATAGTTTGTTACTGAAATATTGATTGTATAAAAGATTAAAAAATAAAAACAGTTACATTTTTACTACGGCGAATTCATGAAGCA
>DHFP01000087.1:6048-6507 GCA_002402315.1 Clostridiales bacterium UBA4821 | reverse complement strand
GGAGGTAAGGCGGATATATCGGGAAATTTGATGTGGTCCTTCTCCAGCCTGTTCTGCAATTATTTGCCTTGATGTTTTGTTAGTTAACTTCTGCGCAACTTGCGCAGAAGTTAAATCAGTCCTTGAGCCTTGCCGCTTTATAGCTTCCAGTTTCATCTTATATGCAAAAGCTTTTTCACTTGGTAAAATGCTTTCCCTTTGCAGGTTGCTGTCAACCATAATGATTATCGCGGCATCGTCATCCATTTCACGGACAATGCAGGGCATAGTTTCCTTGCCCGCAAGCTCGCTTGCCTTTTTGCGCCGGTGTCCGGCAATCATTTCATAGCCGCCGTCCGCTTTTGGCCGGACAAGGCCGGGGACCAAAACGCCGTATTGCTTTACGCTGTCCGCCATTTCCAGCATGGCCTCATCCGCTTTCACCTTAAAAGGATGGTTGGGAAAATCGCTGATTTCCGA
>DHFP01000087.1:5334-5998 GCA_002402315.1 Clostridiales bacterium UBA4821 | reverse complement strand
CAATGTCCCGCACCTCCTTCGTAAAGGCTTCATAGGCTTTTGCCACTAAACCGTGAGGGTCGTGGGCATAGATGCTTTTCCCTTTGGCGCTGGTTTCCGCCGCACGGATAGACAAGGGGATTTCCGTTTGGAAAATGAGCAGCTTGTCGCCATAGTCGCGGCGCAGAATAAAGGAAATGTCCCTGGCAAAGTTAGTCCGGTTATCCACCATTGTCACCAAAACACCGTCAATGGTCAGCTTCGGATTGATTTGCCGCCTTACCCTGGCTATGGTCTGTAAAAGCTGCGTCATTCCTTTGGCGGGCAGATAATGGGCCTGAACCGGAATAATTACGCTGTCCGCGGCGGCAAGGGCGTTGATGGTCATCATGCCCAGGGAGGGCATACAGTCGATCAGCACATAATCATACCTGTCTTTGACGGTATTGATGTAGCTGCGCAGCACCGTTTCCCGGCTCATGGTGTTTACAAGGGAAACCTCAATGGCCGACAACTCAATATTGCCCGGCATGAGGTCAACGCCTTCCGCATGGCGGAGGATACCCTCGTCAGGTTCATACGGTTCCTCCAACATGCTTTTGGTTAAAACGGTCGCCAGTGAAGCAGGTAGGTTGTCCGGCTCATGAAAGCCTAACGAATCCGTTAGGTTGCCTTGCGCGTCCGC
>DHFP01000087.1:0-5322 GCA_002402315.1 Clostridiales bacterium UBA4821 | reverse complement strand
CCGTGCCGCCTTTCTGGTTGGCAAGGGCGATTACTTTTGACACTTGAAATTCCTCCTTTCACGCAAAAAAGCCACCTACTTTAACTGGGATAATAAAGCAAACGGCTTTTTACTGTGGTTTATATATATAAAAAGAGAACGTCAGATAAAATTGACATTCTCTTAATTGTATATTACGATTCAGTGAGGTAACCATTCCGGTAGGCGGTGGCTACTCGTCCAGAAAAAAATGAGCTTTTTTACTTATATAAACCGTTTCTGGGCTTCCTGCTGAAAAATGAATCCATAATAGCTTTTATTCATCACCAGACTCTTCTAATAGGATTTCAAGATGACTGCGAAATTTTGATTCAAATATTCTACCGTCCTTAACATTATCGGCAAACGTATTATAATCAACCGGACTTAAAAACGTAAAATAATACCTATCCGGTTTCCCATGTTTTTCAAGTTCCGCATTTAGTATTTCAAAATGCCTTTTGGCTGCTCTGTTTTTTGCTTTGTTTTCAGGGCTATCATCATTGTCTGACTTAATTTCTACAACAATAACGTTATTATTTTTTTTGATAAAAAAGTCGGGATTAAAAGCTTTAAACTTGCTGCCCTTATTCTTTTGGTAATCTATACTGTAAAAACCTTTATCTCTTGATTTAATCCATGCATCAATATGTTGTGCAAAGTCGTCGCTAGTTAAAAGCTCTACAAATTTCTTTTCAGGTTCAAGAGTAGTAAAAACTACATTAACCGGTGTTTTGAAATTATACCTGTTAATTTCGTTATCTTGGCGTTTTTTTAATTCTTGACGTACCGCTTCAAAAATAGGCAGTTCATCTTCTTCTATCTCATTTTTATAATTATCCGAGAAAAATAGCGAAACATCTCTAATAAGAGTCCCATATCTTGACGTTTCTGATTTCATATCTGCCGTATTTAATGAAACTAAAATATCTACCGCCTTTTCCAATACAGGAGTAGTTGGCTTTTTTCTAAGTAATCCATTAAAACGGCCATAAATTTTATCGGCATTTTCTAAAGTAAGGAATGAACCATTCTCCCCAATATCTCTCATTGATTTTTCAATAAAGGTTCTAATATCTTGTATAGACGGAAGTTTCTCTTGTTCATATTCGCCGCTAGGAAAGATTAACTTTGCTTCCAACGCGCGACCTTTAAAACTCTCAATAATTTTGTTAATGACCTCATCAATAGATATCAATTCCTTTTGGATAATTGTCGATTTTGAATGAAGATGTCCTTTAATATCTTCATAAGTTGTTTTCTTTGGCTCCTTTTCACTTTGAGATACTAATTTAATACCATTTGTTAGGTCAAATACTTCTTGAGTCTTAGTATCTTTTTTTTCAATGGTACGCTCTTTCTTTGCATAATTAATCGTATATACTTCAAAGTTATACTTGTTTTTATCTGGTAAGCTTACAATCTTACTGGAGACTGTCATTTCTTTTTCCAACACTTCATCAACCAGAGACTGAATACTTTTACTCCAGCTTGCATGATTAAAGACCCTAACCTTTGGTTGACCACTTGTGTTCTCAGGTATTCTAAGACCTCTACCTAATACTTGTGCTATTAATAACTTTGAATTAAATGCTCTATCTTCCCAAGGCACTATTTGAAAAACATTCTTGACATCCCAGCCTTCGGTTAACATAGATACAGAAATAATCCACTCTGCTGGATTACTCTTATCATCAACTGTTTTTAGTGCAATAACGTTCTTTTTATGTTTAGGAGCTGAAGTTACAATAAGAACTTTATCTTCAAATTCATCTCGAAGTATACCTTCCTTTTTTTCAATGAAATCTAAAAAATCTTCATATAAGTATCCTGCCGATTTAATATCCTTTGTAACCATTATTGTTATAGGCTTAATATCACCATATTTCTTTTGAAATTCTTTGTGATTATCATATATTTTCTGGAATTTCTCATATTGATCACCACTTTCGTCCTCTGCTACATATTCAACCAATTTAACGAAACTTCTTTCCATAGCTTCTCTAAGCGAAAAACGATATATTACATCAGAGAAATACTCATTTTCTATGTATGCCGTTCCAGTAAAGCCAAGTAAATATTTAAATTGGAAATCCTCATTCATCAAAAATGTTTTCCACTTTCTGATGTCGTTCTCCCCACTGGAATTATATGCATGATGAACCTCATCACTTAAAACTAATGTTTTTTCTCCACAGCCCTTTAGGCTATCTATGATGGATGAGCCTGTTCCATCATAAACAGCATGAATATTCTCTACACAAATATCTCCATCTTTTATAGTACTGTTAGCATCAATTATTCTGGGATTTTTAAAGAATGCTGTTTCGGGGATGCTTGCCTTTAATCTTGCATCACTAGCTTTTTCAATAAATTTCTCCATTAAACCTGATTCAATTGTTAAAGATGGGCATAAAACTAAAACTTTTGTTACCAAGCCCAAGGATAACATAATTTGGGCTATACCATAAATAACGTAGCTTTTACCGGTAGCAGTTGCCAAATCAATAACACCTGAAAGCTTCCCTTTTAATGGAATACGTTGAATGAAATCATGTTCTGTACGATAAAGCTTTTGCAAATCCTGATTATTCTTGTAATTCTCTCTTGCTAACTGATCAATATTCGCATATTCACCGGATGCCAAATATATTATTGCTGTCTTTATTGCTTTTTTCTGGTAATCACGATTTCCACAAAGAATATCCAGATAATCTTCCCATTCAGTTAGATTTAGTTTCTTTACATCGTAACTACTTCTTACCTTAAGAGTAAGATCAGAAGCATTATTTCTTATAATGCCTTCCATCTATTGCACCCCCACAAGAAACTCTTCTTTAAACTCATTTCCATATATGTCGATATATATTGCTAAAACCTTCTTGCCAGGATTTTTTATGGGTACATTGATTATGTTGGCATTTTTGAGTGCTTTTCTAACATCATCTGAGATATCTTTATATGTATTGGCCTTCTTTTTACTTTTAGCTATTAAATCTTTAGCGAAATAATAATCTTTCATAATAAAATCTCTGCTATAATCGTTGTCGATAAGTACCATAGACAAACTCTCAAAATTATTTATTTCTCTTCCAGACTCATCCATACTGTAATCGGACATAAATTTTTTTAGAGTTATATAGTAATTCCCATCAATATTAGTTAATTCTGTTTCAACCTCTGGTTGTCTAATAAAATGAAAACCTACTGCCTCGTCTAAATCGTTAATTTGGCCCTGACTTTGAGGTTGTTTGATCTTTTTAAAATTTTGATTATGTAATTCTTTAATTACCTGATAAGGTATTTTTAAAAAGTAATACTTAATACCATCTATTGCATAATAATCATTTACAAAAGCAACATTATTGGCAGGCGCAACAATATAAAATCTGTTTTTAATTCGATCACCTATGTTTCTGTGAAGATCATGCAGATATTCTGAATCAACGTCTGCATTACGCATTTTTTCATCCCAATAAGGATAAATTTTAACAAAGTAGCCTCTTTTTTCTCCGTCAATTGATACGCCGTTGATATCAGCTTTTTCTATATCCTCAATATCAAATAAATTTTTCACAAAAGATTTATATCTATCTTCCGTTAAAGAAAATACTTTCCCTAAGTCATATAAACCTGCAGTTACCACGGAAAATGCTTTTGCATTTTGCTTATATTCCTTCTTAGGATTAACTATATCCTTGCTCTTTGATATTTCCAGTAATCTTTTTTGTATTGTATACATTGATAGTTTTCCAATGTCGCATCCGATCCATCTGCGGTTCATCTTTTCAGCTACAGCTAATGTTGTTCCCGATCCAGCGAAGCAATCCATTATTAGATCGCCTTCTTTTGTACAGCTTTCAATAACTCGTTTTAGTAATTCTTCAGCATTTTCTGTTGGATAATTATTAGCAAAAGCATATCCCTTTATATCTGTCCAGTTATTGTCAATGGGAATAGATTCTGTTTGTAAATACTCCGGACGAGCTTCAATTTTTTCCCCCTCTAAATCATAATAGGGAATATCAGGATTTAAACGCAATCTTCCTTCTTTTTGAAAAGCATCAATCTTTTCTTGGGTATATGTAAAATGTCTACCCCGCCTTGGCAAATATAACTTTCCAAAAATAACTCGCTCAGGAGGATTTCTCAAACCAGGTGATGTTAAATCCTCCCAAATAGGTTCTTTCTCTTTACCGCAAAAGTTACATTTCCGAGGCATTTCGGGATTATTAAAATAGTAATCGGACGATTTTGAATAGAAAAAAATGGACTCTGTACTGACATTAAATCTTGTAAGGTTCCGTAGAGACCGTTTAACTCTATTAATAACAATTTCATTTCTAAAATTATTTTTGCCGAAAACCTCATCCATAATAATTTTAATATAATGGCCAAAATGATAGTCCAAACGAACAAAGATTACTCCATCGTCAGCCATTACTTCTCTTAATAATATTAATCTCCGACGAAGAAACTCTACAAGATCCGCGCCTTTTCGTTTAGCGCTATATGCACTTTGACCCTTATTACCGTCATATTCATCGCCAGTTCCAAATGGGGGATCTATATATACGAGTTTAACTTTGTTCTTGATTTTTTTAGCGATAATTGGATCTATGTCATAATATATGGTTTTCAATACTTGAAGATTATCTCCGAATATTAAAAGGTTCTTCCAATCGTCATTTAATGAAGGGTGTTCATCTCCATTATAAGTTTTTTCAATTTGTAAAGGCACGTTAGATATTTCATCTGTATCTGACAATATATCTTCTTTACGCATTTTCCCTGCATAAGTAAGTTCATATTCCATTTGGGCAGTAGGGAATAAAGAATATTTATATTCGGCAGGTATACTCTGCCCATCCTTTAAACATTTAATTATATAATCAATATCATATTGGTTCAGCATGATAAACTCCTCCACGAATTAGTTTGAAACTGCCTAGTAGTTTTAAATAGCTATTCATCGGGTGTTAGGTCCATAATGTCAGCAGAAGTACAATCTAACTCATTGCAAATCTTTTGTATAACTTCAATGCTAACTGGTTGATTTTTACTTAATTTAGAAAGGGTTGATGGACTTATTTTACATACATCACGTAAATCCATTTTTTTCATGCCTTTATCAATCAACAGTTTCCATAATTTGTTGTAGCTAATCGCCATATCAACACCCCCATAATAATTAGAATAGCATAATGGTAAGATGTATTCAATGCGATATTGTAAAATTATTACATGTTCGTATATTTAATTTATATATAATTAAAGAGAACATAAGCAAAAACCTATGTCCTC
>DHFP01000052.1 GCA_002402315.1 Clostridiales bacterium UBA4821 | reverse complement strand
CCGAATATCGGTTGGAGTAGATCAGGTGGTTTAAATATTGGCATTTCGGTTGTACTTGGGTTTCCGGGAGGTTTAAGTGTTCAGGCGGGTATCGGGTATAGTTTTGGTTCCAGTGATGTTTATGGTTATGTGGGCGCCACAGCTGCTATGAATACCGTTTATGCATCTTACTCGCTAACCAGTGGGGGCAGTGTAGGCTATACAGCGGGGTCATCGCCTTTTTCAGGCTTACCAATAAGCACGAATTTCGGAACAGTTGGGGTGAATTATAATATTTCCCATAATAGTTGGAGTGGAAATGTGTCGTCATGGAATGTTGATCAATCTGGCTGGAATTTTAACCCCAGTGTATCAGCAATGATTTTCCCTGAATATACTACTAATTTTGTACGGAGAGGGAAATTTATAGATAATGATGCAATGTTACAAACTTTTGTAGATAAAGGTGATTATCGATCAGCATTAGATTATTTTGGGTTTAAAGGAACTTATGATAAAAATGCTTATGAGGCATATGTTCACCCTGATGATCCTGATGGAAATATTTACTATAGTAAAGAGTCATTTATTAATAAGGAAACGGGAAGGGCTGATTTTGATAAATTACATCATGTAGCAGATCATGAGTATTGGCATCATAGAAGAGTAGTAACCGGTAAGTATAAAAAATCCGGCAATTCGATTGCTCAAGAGGAATATTTAAATTATCTACGTAACTTTAGAAGACAAGGTTTGTATCGTTCTAGAGGCAAGGATATATTATACAGGTTAAATAGTTATGGTACAGCAGCTAAAGTAGATGCATTAATTATTGACAGGTATTGTTTTAATCAACCATGGCATTTCATTATATATAAAATCCCAAGATTATGGTAAAATATATTACTTTTTTTATAATTTTTGGTCAACTATTATTTTTTTACTGCCATGGTCAAGAAAATCCTAAGGTTGAAGGGATTTCTCTTTTTGCATCTTTTGATACAAATATCGTTTCAGTTGGTGATTCATTAAAATTAAAGTTACATTTTACAAATAACACTAACACCACATACACTTTATATCCCAAAGCTATAATAGGGTTAGCGCGAGATCTTCAGGCTTTTATTTTTTATGATCCAAATCGAGTAGTCTATAAATTGAACAGTTTTTGTGATTATGATAGTATTGTATATATTAAACCGGGCGAAAAGTTTATTTACGAATTCGATTTAGAAGTTGACAGCAATTTCTTTTTTATTGGAGAGAATACGGTTAAAGTTTATTATTATATTTTCGATGAGTTAACTAATGAAAAAAAACGGAGGCATACCAAACGAAAACCAATTATTTCTTTAGATTCGCAACCAATCAAAATAGAAGTAAATTATAAAAAAAAGTAAATATAAAGCCTTTATTTGGTAAGGTCTCCGCCTTCGTCGTATATATAGCGGTTTGCCTTCGGCAAGTTCACCAAAAAACGGCTCTGTTCCTGACCGCCTAAAATTTTTCGTATAGGCAGTTTATTGCTTAACCATTTTTTGTTTTTTCTACCAAACATTGTACATTTGTGTAGCGTTCTTTGATTTCGCTACCGGCAGTAAGGCAATGCAGCAACAAGCACCAGACCTATGTTGGCCTGCTCTCCCCCTCGGGTTCCCTCATCCAGAAGCTCAGCTACGACCCCTGGGGCAACCNNAACTATAGCCAACCTTTTAGTGGCATACCCCGCCTACGCCGGGGCTTTACGGGACATGAGTACTTGAATGAATTCGGCTTAATAAACATGAACGGCCGTTTCTACGACCCCCGCCTCGGCCGCTTCCTATCACCCGACAGCTATGTACAATTACCTGACTTCTCCCAGAACTTTAACAGGTATAGCTACTGCCTGAATAACCCGCTGGTTTATACTGACCCTTCTGGATATTGGTTTGGTATTGATGATGCAATAGCCGCCGGACTTGGTTTTGTTGTGGGTTATGTCTCTTATGGTATTGCAACAGGAAATTTCGGGTGGAAAGCTGTTGCAGCCGGCGGTGTGGGTGCTGTAGTAGCATGGGTCGGATGGAATACGATGGGCGCAGGAAATGTGGCATTAGCAGCAACAGGAGGTGCTGGTAGTGCAACATCTTTTACGTCTGGATTGGGTGCTGTATTCGGCTCATCAGGTGGGTACTATGGGGGGCAGTTCACCACGTTAACCGTTATGAACTCCCTGGCTCACAAAGATCAGCTCAGCGCTGCCGATGACAAGGGTTGGGGTGGTGTTCTAGCGTTTGCCGGATACACCACATCAGCCATGTTGTCCAATGCTTTAAACCCATATTCAATAACAAAAGCAGAAGGCTTTAGGGCTTGGGTAGGAACTGTATTGACAGATAATATTTCTGACAATATGGAAGATGGGAAATTTTCTTCAAGCAGATATCATATTGGCTTCATAGGGTATGACTTTGACAAAAAAGAAAGTTATTCCATATTTAGTAAGGGATTGGACAAAGGTCAACGCTTTGATATGGCATTTGAAACATTTCTTGGATTAAGTACTATTAAATCTAATTTAATTATAGATTACCGATTGCCAGATAAACATAATTGTGGCACTTGGACTTGGGCAAAAAGCATTGAACAACGTCTGGTCATTAATACTGCTCAAATTGGTTATTATTCTAGAAGAGGTTTTGAGTTTTGGAACATCTATTATTTAATAACTGAGCAACAAACAATTTATCAACACTGGTATAATCAACATTATAATGATGACGGTACTACAATTTATTAAAAATAAGAACATGAGAATGTATATTAATCCATACAAAGTTATTTTTGAAATGGTTCTATTTGTTCTATTAAAAACACCTATTTATGGACAGAAAAGACCTTTTTCAATGGTTGAAGTTTCCGCCAATGAATACTTTGATGAAACTGAGGTTGATGTAGGCTCGTGGCTTTCGTACTACACATGGACTCTAATCCATGAGGGATATGAAGCTGCGCAAAAGGTATTGCCCGATAGCAGTGCGGTTGAACCTGAACTTTGGGCCTATATAAAGAGAAAAAGCGATAATCTTCTTGATATTCAAGCAAAATATACCCTACAGCCAATAGGCTATTTTGAAAAGGAATGTATCGAATATGAGAAATTTGGCAAAAGGTTACCATACAAACATAAGTGCTGCGCTATGTTAACTTTTCCTATCACAGGAATTACCTATGAACAAGTATTGGATTTTTGTAGTTGGAGAACAGAAATAGAAGGAAACAATCAAATAGTTTTTCGATTACCAACCCCTGAAGAATGGAATAAACTTGCTTTGGCTGACTTATCTGAAACAGAACAAAAAAATGGATTTAGAGATAGTCTCAACCCCAAGGGGTGTCCTAATTATAATTTTTCCTGCAATCATTGTAGTTGCACTTACGATAATTATCAAGGGAAATTAAATGGTATTGCATTGTATGTTCCTGGAGAATCGGGAGCATATGAAGTGTTTGGAAATGTATCGGAGATGACCTCGGTAAAGGGTATTGCAAAAGGGGGTAACTTCAGGTTGCACGCCAGCCAGTGCCACCCCGACTCAGTGCAACACTACGCAAAACCTGAACTTTGGCTGGGGTTTAGGTGTATTGCGGTAAAGGTTGTTAATAGCAATGTTAACAGTGGTCAACCATATCATACGCTTAGGGATAGTAGTAATAGCATAGACCCCAACAGCAGGTTTGGCCAGTTTACCGACCCCCGTGATGGTAAAACCTACCCCACCGTGCGCATAGGCGATCAAACATGGCTGGCGGCTAACCTTGCCTATAAGCCTGAAAGCGGTGATTACTGGGCTTACAATAACGAACAGAGCAACATCGAACAGTACGGCTACCTGTACTCATGGGAAACAGCAAAAAACGCTTGTCCTGATGGCTGGCATTTACCAAATAAAATGGAGTTTGAGATTTTATTACAAGAGGTTGAAGGAGAAGGTCTAAATGAATATATTGAATTAAGACCATCAGGTAGTTCTGGTCTAGTTCTCATAAATTGTGGCTTACGCTATGGAATAAACTATACTCCTATCTCTTCAAGTTTCGCATTTTGGTCATCAACCGAAAAAAATAAAAAGAATGCATGGGGTTTGGGTGTCGATGGGTTAAAACACATGGTTAGACTTTATGATACTTACGGTAAGAAGTCTGGCTTACCCGTCCGATGTGTGAAGAATACACCATAGGGCGTTTGATCCAATTATCATCGTAGAGTTAGCTATGCTGAACTTGAAAAGAACGCTCGGTGGTAACCAGTGTTTGAAATAAATAGGTAGCTCACTTTTTTTATACTATGAAATTACCTTTCTATTTTTTGCTTGGATATTGTATAATGCTTAATATCAGCAATATTCAATATTGTTTCAAGAATTTTGAGAACAGATAAATAATATTTTTGGCCTTTTTACAGGGCTTTTTATTTAAACCTTAAACGTAATGATTTATGAACAGATTATTCGCCATTCTTTTGATTCTTTTTTATGCTTCGCGAATTATGGCGCAGGAAACGGTAAAATCGGACACGGCGCTGGTCAACGAACTCCCGCTCTGCGTAGTTTTGTGCGTTGGGATTTGAGCGCAGGGTAACTACGCCGTATATAAGTAGCGGTCTCTGACCGC
>DHFP01000227.1 GCA_002402315.1 Clostridiales bacterium UBA4821 | reverse complement strand
ATAAATGGCGGAGGTGAATTACCTTTGCTTGCTCAGCTATTGTCTGAAATGCCCGGAAAAAACCTGTTATG
This sequence comes from Clostridiales bacterium UBA4821, assembly GCA_002402315.1. Classification (GTDB taxonomy): domain Bacteria; phylum Bacillota; class Clostridia; order Acetivibrionales; family UBA4821; genus UBA4821. Next base: position 3,890 of record DHFP01000227.1, on the reverse strand, counting down.
GTCCATGATAAGCTTATATTTACAAAATAGCCTTCTTATCCCGGCCGGAATCATTGCATCAACGGATTATGTATTTCCAGAGTAGTCCCTTCAAACACATCATGCTTCAGCACTGTAGTTAGATGCCGCAGAACTCAGACAGGAGAATGAAATGGAGAGGTGAAAATGCCAAAAATAAATTGGATGGATATAACAAGAGAAGATGTCATTAAAGCAATTGAGATTTTTCAGGCTGAAAATCCAGAGTATCCAAGCCCAAAATCCACATTTCTTGTATACAATGGCAAGAAGCTACCGGCTAAACATATTCGTGGAATGGCATATAAGGTGGCATATGGAAATGAAATCAGCAAAAATGATTTCGGTGGTGGTATGGAGACGGTGCGTTTTTTTAAACGACTGGGATTCGAAATGTTTTATACAGGTACATCGGAACATGTAGACACAAGATCAGATTCAAAACAAAAACAATCAAATCAGAAGGTTGTAGAGAAAGTTGAAAAAGTACAGCCAAAGTCGCTTCATAGTGAAAAACAGGTATTAGCCGATACAATTAAAATTCCATCAAAAGCAGTCATAGAGCAAAAAAATGCATTGCAGCTTCTGCTTAATAGAATATTCAACGGAGACGTTGTATGTGAAAAAACATTCGCCTGGTTGAAGACACCAGATATAATAGAAGGAATTTATGGGAATCTATACAAATCACTTTCTGAATATAGAGGAGATATTGCATTTGCAAAAAGGAATGTTCAATTAAGATGTGACTTCGTTTGTGAAAGTGAAAAATTGATTATAGAGTATGATGAAAGGCAGCATTTTTCAGAGGCAAGAAAAGTATCATTGTTATCTTATCTAGATATTCCCGTATGCTTTGATAAGGAATTATGGATTCGGGCATGTAATGATATACAGGCAAAAGATGGACAGCCCGTTAATCGAGATGAAATAAGGGCTTATTATGATAGTATAAGAGATATTGAAGCCAGTAAACATGGATATAAATTAGTTAGAATAATGCATGGACAGATAGATATTGAAGCTATTGGAGCAGAAGAAAGTTTAAAAAAGCTACTGAATGTACAATCAGAGGTTGCAGAAAATAGCAAGGCACAGAGCAAAGGCGGTTTAAGAGTAGCGCTATATCTTCAGACTGATGAACTTAAGAATAAAGCCGATTTTACAAAGGCTATTGAAGTTGTAAAGAAATCTAACTTTGATATTTTTGTTTTACCGGAGTTTTCATATTGTCCTTTTCATTCTTTATTAGCAAATGCAGATATATGTGTGGAAGAGGATGTAAATAATATTTTTGAAGCTTGCCTAGATTTTAGTGGAGAAATCGGAAAAGCTGTGATTGTAAGCAGTGTAGATAAGTACGGCAAAATTTTCAGTGTGTTTTCTAACGCATTCGCAAATGAAGCTGAAACAGCTAATGCTTTGTATATTAAGCATACCATGACTAAATATTCTGCATTTGAATTCGAAGACTATCGTGAACTATCCAAGACAATGTTTGAACCTATTTTATATAAGAGCTATAGGATAGGAATGACTATTTGTTATGACTGTAATCATTCTTTGTTTAGTAGGCTGTATGGATTAAAAGGTGTTGATGTTATTATTAATAGCACCGGTGGTAATGTTGTTTATGACAAATGGTATAAATATAACAAGGTTAGAGCAATAGAAAACTCGTGCTATAATTTTGTTACAATGGGTGGTGACGGCAAGGTTTCTAATCCACACTCGTATGTATATGGATTTAATCCAAATGGCAAGGAATTAAAGCCACACAATATAATGAAGAAAACGACTGAGCTAAATTCACCGGGAGGCATATATGTTTATGATACATCATTGGATGATGGTTGTGCTTCTCAAGAAACTAGCTTTAACCAGTTGAAAACTCCTAACAAGAATTATCATATAGATATCCCCGTTGGTGGTGTTGATGAAATCTTGAGTAAATCAAAAAAAGTAGCTGAGGGGATCTACGTCTATAAAATTAAAGATATATATGTTGTGTTCTGTTTGATTGAAGGAAATGATATCCTGAAACCTGAAAAAGTCCTTCCACTACTATATGCTAAGGAATTAATGAAGATTGGAAACAAGAGATATATCATTATAAATAAACACAAATATATTGAAGATGAATTTTACAAAAACAAGTTGTCAGTAGTTTTGAAAGTTCGCTCTATGGAAAATTTTTGTGCTGTAATTGTCGAATCAGATAATATAAATAATTGCTATCAATGCGGTAAAAATAGAACTGCACAGGTGCTAAAATCAGAAAATGGGATGTATGGTATTGATTTAGATAGAGCCTCTGGACCAGAAGCTATCTGGAAAAATAAAGGTGCTGATATGAAAGCCGGTTGGCGCGAAAACTTTGAGTGGCTTATTCATGAAATGGGTAATCACTTGCAAGATGGAAATGTTGCTGCCTACCGATAGTGTTGAAAATGCCTTTGATATGTTTCCGAGAACCTCAAAACCGTTGATATGTTTCCACACACCGCGAAAGCTCTAAAAAACGGTTGACCTGTTCCCAAGAACGCAGACATCAATAATGGCAACTCGAGCCACGTTGAGAGTATAGTTCTGATGACGAATAGTGGTTTGAAGGGCAAATAAGGCAGGTCAACCACTATATGTAGTGGTTTTGGAGCAAAAAATGAGCAAAAATCGGGCTGAAAAAGTGAATTTTTTGGCCCGGTTTTTCAGGGTATTTTATAGATGACATAATGAATTTTGAGAAAAAACATAAAATTAGAGACTAAGTCTAGACCAATAAAATGGCGCTTGAACTTAGCCCATTTTTATAATAATGGAAATTTTTTGATAAAACATGTATAATTAAAGAAAATAAGTGCGTGCAAAATAAAATGCATTGGGCAGCACATGGAAAGACTGCAGCTGAAAAGATATATTATTCGGCTGATGCAGATACTATTTTCTTATTTATATCCAAGAAATCTGCAAATCGGTTTATAGAAAAAAAACAAACTAGATAGTAACACTCTGGGGGTGTATGGAGTTTCAAAAGAACAATTAGGATTTATATGTTCTATACACAAGCTTGAACCTAGAATGAAAATTGCTATAGTGCCCACACTTATATTAGAAGAAGAAAAACAAAGCATAGCTTTTATTATTCACCAGATGAGATTAGAAATGAATTTCTTTTAGATTAAAAACAAATTGAATTTCGGTACTGTAGAGAGAATTGGAGGTAATCTTATGGCGAAAAGAAAAGGCGAAGTCACCATCCATAGTAGTGCGGCAGAATACCTCACCTATATTGCCGCCATTGGCGATGATGCCAGTTCTTTGGAAATGCGATATCAGGAAGAAAACATTTGGCTTACTCAAAAAATGATGGCCGAACTGTATGATGTTACTGTTGCCGCTGTGAATCAGCATATTAAACGTATTTTTGAAGATGGCGAGCTTGTTCCCGATTCAGTTATTAAGGAATACTTAATAACTGCCGCCGACGGCAAAAATTATAAGACGAAGCATTACAACCTGCAAATGATTATCGCCGTTGGCTTCAAGGTTAACAATGATCGTGCAGTGCAGTTCCGCAAGTGGGCAGGGCAGATTGTTAAAGACTACACAATTCAAGGCTGGACAATGGACAAAGAGCGCCTGATAAAAGGGCATATGTTCATAGATGAATATTTTGACCGCCAGCTTCAATATATTCGTGAAATACGTCTTTCAGAGCGTAAGTTTTATCAGAAAGTCACCGACCTTTACGCTACGGCGTTTGATTATGACAAAGATGCCAAAACAACAAAAGAGTTTTTCAAAATGGTGCAGAATAAAATGCACTGGGCTGTTCACAGGCATACGGCGGCAGAATTAATTGTTGAGCGTGC
>DHFP01000260.1 GCA_002402315.1 Clostridiales bacterium UBA4821 | reverse complement strand
ATGCCCAGAAGGCGGCAAGCATGGCTGTGTAAAACGAAGAGAGGGTCACCCTGTTGCCAGGTGTCATCTCACTGACCGCCAAGGTCCCGGAAGAAGATCCCGGGCCGCTGGCCAGCCCTGCTATGACAATCACCAGGAGACCCGCCCCCACAAGGAGCAGAACTGCCTTGTTAACCCAAGCGCCGCTCTTAAGCCCCGACATATTCAGGAAGGTCAGGAACAGTATAAGCAGGATCGTCGTCAGCTTAATCCCGAAATCCTGGAAAGGATAAAACAGTCCGCCAATGGTAAACTGCTGCAAAGACGGAAGCAATTCGGGGATGGTTATGATACTGTTGAGCGACTGTGTGAAGACGTAGGCCACGCCTGATATTGCTGCTGTCTGGATTACTGTGAAAAGAGACCATCCATAGAGAAACGAGAAGAAGCGGCCATAAATGGTGCGGAGATAGACGAACTCCCCACCGGTGTCGGCAAGAAGGCCGGCAACCTCACCATTGCTCAGCGCCCCGAAAAGGGTTATTAACCCTGCTGCAAGCCATACAAGTAATATCCACTCAGACGAGTGCAACTCGGCAGCCATGGGAGCGATCTTCTTAAAGACACCCGACCCGATGATATTGGAGATGACAATGATAATGACATATCCCAGCCCAAGCGCTCTTGTCAGATCTCTTTTCTCTACCATAACAGAACATACTAATCAGCATGTGCAGATGACAAAAATAAGATTAATGCTATCCCGGGGCAACTCTAGCCCAATTTGTCACCAGATTAAAAAAGCAGTTTCTTCTGATATTGATGAATCATTCTTTCATTTTCTGTAACTTTATCTGAAGTTGGGCATGTGTATGAGACTTATCGACGGTTATGAAAAACTTATACTATAGAATTTGGGTGGATTTAATTGTCGGCATACAAAAGAATCCGGAACACAGAAATGACTGGAGATATTTCTCCATGCTCTTGATGACCACTTTGATTTCTCTAAATTTATTGACTGTAGCAGTGTTGTTAGGCATTTTTAAGGTTAAAGTATTCCTAATTACAATGGAAGTGTTACCTGGAACGATCCTGAATAGCTTCGTTTCAGGGTTGATACAGTTCGTTCTACCCAGTTTTATTTTAAATTATTTTTTAGTCTTGCATAAAGAAAAATTTAAGAAACTCATTACCAAATATGAAGATAGGCATGGAAAGATTTTCCTACCCTACTTATTCATATCAGTTGGAGTCTTTATAATACCCGTGCTGTTGTACTGGTGGTTACACAACGTACTCTAAATACTTGATTATTAATTGCTGAACTCTTACAAATTACTTAACGTAGAATTAAGGACATTGAGACTATTTATTAACCGTAATACTTCTATAGTGGATATTATGCTTTAACAAGAGGATTACCATGAAAATAATACACATAGCAACCACAGTAACTTTAATCATTCTGGGCAGTTGCAATACAAACGGTCAGGTAAATGAACAAAAACTCACTTTGGAGGCTATAGTAAAAGGGGTCTATGATATTTCAGATAATCCTGATAAAGTTTATATCCTTGTTGATGTAATCCTACATAATAAATCAACCTCTGCGTATAGTTTTGTGACTTACACATGTGCAACGCATTTAAACTTGGTACTTGACTCCAAGCAGGCTGCAATCTGCGGTAACAAATGTGGCAGTAATTCCCCAAAACAGATAAATATACCTGAGAATAAGACTTTGGTAATCCCAATAATTATTGAAACAACCGGGGGGACTAGCGATGGTTTTATTAATCCACTTAAAGTTGGGTTGGTTTTACTTCAGACCAAGGATTACACTGAGGTTATGAGGCTTATCTACAGAAAGAAGGAGCGAAATGAAGATATTATATGGAGTGCTCCTTTTTACCTAAATGACTTTGGTCAGCCATATACCATCTATTAGTAACATATTTAGCTAATTGGAATTAATGAAGGCCATTTATTACTTATATTATCGCTTACAGCAATATTACAAGAAAGATGATGAAATCGACTTCTTTGACAAGGGAAGAGCTTTCGTAACCATAGTAGGTTTGATTTGGGTGAATATTACCACTATAATTTTTTTCATAAGTAGCATATTCTTTGAAGGAATCAACCTGTTGAACAAAGTATTTAAATATAATTCAGCGATAAATAAATTCATTTTGACACCCATTTTGCTTCTCCCTATAATTATTACCTTACTTACATTGTTAAAGAAAGGAACTAAACAAAATTTCACAATGTTTGAAGGTGAACGTACTGAAGATCGGAAAAGGAAAGGAACTTATATTATACTTTATATTCTGTTAACTTTAATTATGTTCCTTCTGTCAATTACCTCACCTCTTTACCTCTGAATAGATAAAATAGAAGGAAGTGTCTTTGCAATCTATATTCTAGATGGTTTGAAACAGATCCCAAATAGCACTATAATGCGTATCCGGATGAATCATCCATATTGTACAACGGTGCAATAACCATTAGATATTATGTATATCTATAAACATATCTTTTATAGGATCTATAGATTAATGAAATCAATTAACAAAGGTTCGGATTTTGTAAACGCAT
>DHFP01000077.1 GCA_002402315.1 Clostridiales bacterium UBA4821 | reverse complement strand
AAAAGGTGCACAAAGCAAATAGCATAAATAATAAATTTATTGAAAATTAGGGAAGAATACTTTAATATTAAAATATAAGTTTTAATTTTCTAATTTGATTAATTATTTACATCGTTTTAAAAATTTTCTTTGATTTCTAAGCAGTTTCATTATCCCTTGTAGTCAAGATTAAATAATTCTTACAATGTTTATTCCAATTAATTTCAAGATTTGGAGGTTCGGTTATCATGAAGCTAAACGTAAGAAAAAAGATATTATTGGGTTTTGCAGCTATAATAGTGGTGAATATGATATTGGGAATCTATGTAATAACACAAGTCAAGCATCTCAATCAATGGACCAGAGAGATGAACAGACATACAGATGGTATTGAAACAATACAAGAAAGCAAACTAAAACTGCTTGGCTATAGTGCGGAAGTAAGAAAGGCCATGCTTTATAAGGATATTAATATTAAAGCTACAATCAATTTGGTTGTAAAAGATGGTACAGAATTCATCAATAATGTTAAGCAATATAAAGAATTGATTAATAATGAGCAGGATAAATTGATTTGTGAAAAAATTATCCAGGATTGGGATGATACAGCCAGAGATAGGGAGCTGCTTGAAAAAAGCATTCTCCATGGAGATTTGAATAAAGCTATGACGTTAGCTCCTAATATTAGGGATAAGTTTGGAGAAATTGAAGATGACCTTGATCAACTTAAAGGAAATAAGTCAAATAGAATCGATGAAGCATTAAAGAGCTCTCAAAAGATATATAATAAAGTTGATTGGATTATTTTAACAGTTATTATACTTACTATTGGACTAGGCGTAAGTATAGCAGTTTACATTTCCAACCTCATTTCAAAACCTCTAAAGTCCCTTTCAGGGAATTTGGACAGGCTCTCTAAGGGAGACCTTAAGGTAGATACGGTTAACGTCAATAGTGAAGATGAAATTGGTATACTAGCCAACTCATTTAATGCCATGGCCACGAACATTAAAGAAATAATAGTGAAAGTTAAGCAAGCATCTGAAATCATGGCAGCATCATCACAGGAGATGAGTGCAATTACCCATCAGATAGCGTCAGGAAGCCAGAACCAATCAGCTTCAGCGGAGGAAACTTTAAGTTCGATGGAAGAACTGGATGCAAGCATTCAAACTATATCTAAGAATGTTCAAGAGGTTGCTGAAAATATTTCAGAAGTAACACATTTAGTTGACAACATGGAGAGATCAATAAAGAATGTGTCGGAAAGTGCCGGACAGGTAAACAGGCAGGCACAGGATACCATTAAGGCTACAGAGAGCGGCAAACAGGCAGTAGAAAAATCACAGGAAGGCATGGACCGGATAAATCAGGCTGTAAGCAATCTTGTATCTGTAATAAAGGGCCTTGGGAAATCAGCAGTTAATATTGGTGATATAGTTGAGGTAATAGATGATATAGCTGAGCAGACAAACCTGCTGGCTCTTAATGCTGCAATAGAGGCTGCAAGGGCCGGAGAACACGGCAGGGGTTTTGCAGTGGTAGCATCAGCGATTAGAAACCTTGCAGAAAAAAGCGGCGAAGCTACAAAAGAAATAACTAAGCTGATAAGGTCTATACAGGAAGAAGTAAACCAGGCAATAGAGACGGCAAAAGAAGGGGAAGCAGAAGTGCGGCATGGAGTAGGACTTGCAAAAGAGACCGAAAAAGCTCTGGCAATTATTAAAGAAGCGGTAGAAAACACAGCAAGAGAAGTAAGGAAGGTAAATGAACTGACAGAACAGCAAAAAGAGGCAGTAAAAGAGGTAGTGGAAGCGGCAGGGAACATAAATGACCTTGCACAGACCATGGCAGCTACAGTACAGGAGCAGACAGCTGCAAGCTCAGAGGTGGTTAAGGCAATTGAAGGCGTGAGCCAGTCTGCAAACCAGATAGCTTCAGGTACAGGAGAGATAGCAGCCTCTACCGAAGGTCTGGCCAAAGAGGCGCAGAAACTGTCATCAGCAGTGAGTCAGTTTAAGATTTAGAATAAGTACGGGGTGTAAACCATGAAAAAAGGAAAAAAAATTCAAGAAAACCAGGCCGAATTAGAAAAACAGCATGAAGAAAAAAAGTATGAGGATATAAACAAACATGAAATAGAAGGGGAGCAAAGACAGGAAGCTCAGAATGACGAAGAAAGTAAAGAGGAGCATTACCAACCGGAGAAACAAGTCGTTGTATTCGAGCTGGATAATCAGCAGTATGCAATAGATATAATTCAGGTGTATGAAATGGAAAGGCTAAAGGAAATAGTCATAAGTCCTGTACCTAAAGCTCCGGAATTTGTTGAGGGTATAATAAACTTAAGAGGAGAAGCTGTACCTGTAATAAACCTTAGAAAAAAACTCGGTATAGAGCAAAAAGAAATAGATAAGAGGACAAGAATCATAATAGTTAAGCTGGAAAATAAGGTGATAGGGCTTCTTGTAGACGGAGTAAGTGAGGTGGTTGATATTACTGAAAGCAGTATAAGTCTGCCTCCTGATGAAATCACAGATATAAGCACAAGATATCTTACGGGGGTGGCAAAGGTAGAAAACAGAATTATTCTCTTATTAAACATTAATGAAATTCTCACAACTGATGAGTAAATATTATTTAAAAGACCAAACAGGGGTAAGGTGAAAGAATGAATCAATTAGACTTTGACAGACTTTTTGGAACCTTTGTAGAAGAGTCAACAGAGCAGTTGGAAATAATAGAGCAGGAAATACTAAAACTTGAAAAAGACTCACAGGATGAAGAGGCATTGGAAGAGGTATTCCGAATGGCACATTCACTAAAGGGCTCATCGTCTCTCATGGGTTTTCAAAACATGACGAAACTTACTCATTCACTGGAAAGCTTGCTTCAGAAAATTAAAGACAAAGAGATTAAAATGACTACTGAAACAGTAGATATTCTTTTCAGAAGCCTGGATATGATAAAGGCTATGAAAGATTCCGTACAAGATCAGAAGGAAAGCAATAAATTTAATCCTCAGCCGTTGATAGACAAGATTGAGCAGCTTACTGATGAAATTAAAGCTGATTCGAAAAGAAAGATTAAAGATTTTACCGGGGAATTTAAAATCAGCAAACAAGATAAGAAAATTATAGATGATGCAATAAGAAGAGGAGAACAGGTATATATAATCAAGATAGTAATTGAAGAAGATGCTGTAATGAAAGCCATAAAGGCATTCTTAATCGTCAATAACCTTAAGGGTATAGGGCAGGTATTAAGAATTAGCCCAGAAGACTATGAATCATTACCTGATAACGAATTCGGAAAAACTTTATCTCTTGTACTGCTAAGTTCAGAGGATAAAGAACTAGTTAAAGAGCAAATTGAAGTGGTAAATGAAATAGAAAAGGTAATTATAACCAACTATTTTTATCAGGAAGGCGATGATGGAAGCCTTATAGAGAATCAGGAAGGATTAGAACTAAGAGTAAGCAGCAACGTAAAAGATAATAGCGATTTCAGACAAGAAAAAAGAAGTACTATAAGGGTTGATATCAGGAAATTAGATAAACTAATGTCGTTAGCCGGAGAACTGGTGATAGATAAAGAAAGGCTGATGCAAATCAGCACAAAATTAAGATATAAGTATAATAATGACAAAGATGTACAGGATCTCCTTGCAGCTATGCCGCACCTGGACTTTATAGGAGATGAAATACAGGAATCAATAATGTCTGTAAGAATGTATACTATGGAAAATATATTTGACAGGTTTCCAAGAATGATCAGGGATCTTGCGCATAGGTCAGGGAAAGAAATAAACTTCACAAGTGAAGGAAAAGAAACGGAGTTAGACAGAAGCATAATCGAGGAAATTGTTGACCCAATAGTACACCTTCTGAGAAATTCAGTTGACCATGGAATTGAAACACGGGAGGAAAGATTACTAAAAGGTAAAAGTCCTACAGCAAACATCTCTTTAAAGGCAAGACAGGAAGAAAATCATGTGGTGATAGAAGTATCGGATGACGGGCGGGGAATAGATATAGAAGCAGTAAAACAAAAAGCAATTGAAAAAGGCCTGGCATCAATGGAAAAATTGCAGAGACAGAGTGAAAATGAGATACTTGATTACCTATTTATGTCCGGATTTTCTACCTCACAAGTGGTAAGTGAAATATCAGGTAGAGGGGTAGGTATGGATGTAGTTAAGACAAATATAGAGAAATTAAACGGAAAAATAGATATAAATACAGAAAAAGATGCGGGAACAAAAGTTATACTTAAACTGCCGCTTACACTTGCTATAATTCAAGCGTTGTTGATTAAGCAGGGAAATAATAAGTTTGCTGTTCCACTGATATCAGTAATAGAGACGTTAAGACTAGGCAAGAAAGAACTAGAAGAACAGATAAAGCATGTAAAAGATAAAGAAATGTTCTCATGGAGAGATATGGTGATACCTGTAGTAAGACTTGACAAATATTTTGAAGTACCGGTAAAGCAGAAATCGGATAAGTGCTTTGCAGTGGTATTGGCATTCTCAGAGAAGCGTTTATGTTTACTTGTAGAGAGACTGATTGGAGAACAGCAGGTAGTAATAAAATCATTAGGGGAATACCTTGGCAAAGGAAAACTATTTGGAGATATAAAAGGTTTATCCGGAGCAACTATACTGGGAGATGGGAGCTTTGCTCTGGTACTTGACATACCAGGGATTTTAAAGAATTTAAAATATCATAAATGATGAGTCAAGATTGTGCAGAAGGAGTTGAAGAAATGTTTGAGGTAAGGGCTGAAGGAGATATATGTGTAATAAAGGTCTTAGGCGAGATTACTTACGTAAATATGGAAGAAGTAAAGAAGGAAATTCAGGAGAAGGTGCAAGGTGAATTTAGAGTCTATGTCTTAAACCTAGGCAGCTGTACCTACATTAATAGTATTGGATTTGGATATATTGTTGAATCATTCCAGAAAATTAAGAAGGAAAAGAAAAAGTTAATTATATGCAATCTTGTACCAGATGTCAAGAAACTTTTTGAAATAACCAAGATGGACACCATCATTGAGATATATAAGAGTGAAAAGGAAGCGTTGGAGAAGAATAGATAAAGTTAAGCAAGCATCCCCTGCACAGCGGGGGGGGATGCTTGCTTATAATAAATTGAAAATATGCTTTTAAAAATCTGTCTGATAACTTATTATATATAGAGGGTAATTAGATTAGCACCCCCCCTGTCCCCCCTAAAAAGGAGCGATAAGAAAAAATATTAGGTGTCTTCGAAGGGATTACTTCAGAGAGCTGCTTTTCGCTCCCTGTTAGGGAGGTTGGGAGGGTCGCTACTCTGAAAGATGCTTACTATCTAATTTTAATATGCGTATCTTATAACAACATTGGCCATAGGTCTGCATTTAGGTGAGAGGAGAATTAAAACCGTGGATAATAATACTATACTGCAATTATTATTTATTTTTATATTAGTTGGCATAAATGCCTTTTTTGCAGCTTCAGAGATAGCGGTTATATCGCTTAATGAAAATAAGGTAAAAAAAATGGCCGAAGAAGGAAATAAAAAGGCTCAAAGGTTATTAAAACTGATAAAGGAGCCCAGCAAATTCCTGGCTACAATCCAGGTAGGTATAACTTTAGCCGGATTTCTTGCCAGTGCATCAGCTGCTCAAAGCTTCTCAGATGAATTGGCTGGTGCGTTAAAATGGACAGGTATTCCCCTTTCTGACAGTATAATATACACTTTATCGTTTACTATTGTAATAGTTATTCTGTCTTACATAACTCTAGTTTTTGGTGAGTTGGTACCAAAAAGGCTTGCCATGCAGAAATCAGAACAGATATCAATGCTTTCGGTAGTTCCGTTGGATATTATTTCAAGAATTACTTCCCCTTTTATAAGGCTGCTGACTTTGTCCACAAACTTTATGGTTAAGGTTTTTGGAGGAACTCCCTATGACAGCGATAATAAGATTACGGAAGAAGAAATACGTCTGATGGTTGATGTAGGAGAAGAAAAAGGCATAATAAGGGAAGCCGAGAAGGAAATGATAGATAACATATTTGAGTTTGATGATACTCAAGTATCAAGAATCATGACTCATAGAACTGCTATTATTGCACTGAACATTGACGCCGGTCTGGATGAAGTATTAGACATTGTAGTAGCTGAGCAGTTCTCAAGGATACCAGTATATGAAGAAGATATAGATAATATTGTTGGTATACTTTATGCAAAGGACTTATTTCAGCTTCTCAGGGTACAATCTACCAAGGAGTTTAATCTCAGGGAATTGGTTAGGAAACCATTTTTTGTTCCAATTTCCAAGAAAACAGATGAGCTTTTTAAAGACTTACAGCTCAGCAAAAATCATATGGCAATAGTAATAGATGAATATGGCGGTACTGCGGGACTGGTTACAATTGAAGACTTGATTGAAGAGATTGTGGGGAATATATTTGACGAATATGATGAGGAAGAGAAGGAAATTGAGAAAATTGATGAAAATACGTTTATATTTAATGGTTCAATTAATCTTGAAAAAGTTAAGGAGTTTTTCGAGGTGGAACTACCGGTTAATGATTATGAAACATTAAGCGGATTTATAATTGGACAAATAGGAAGAATACCGGGCGATGATGAGCGTCCAATAGTAGAATATGAAAAATTGGTTTTTAAGGTTGAAGAAGTTGTAGAAAAGAGGATAACTAAAGTAAAAGTATGCAAACTATAGTTAAATAATTTACATATTGAAAAGTATTGACGGGTTTCTTGCGAGAGATATATAATAGCCTATGTGGCAAAAAGAAAAGGAGGAATTTGATATATGAGAGGTATAAGTCTGGCAAAATTTCTTGCTGTAACTCTTGTAATAGCTATATTAGCTTATATTGCTTACATTGGAGTACCTATATACAAAACTTCTCTGGGTGCAAAATATGTAAAGCAGGGGCTGGATCTTAAAGGTGGATTATATATTGTTTACCAGCCTGAGATTGATAAAGATAAGATAAGTGACAGCCAGTTGGCTACGGCCAAGGAAGTACTTCGCAAACGTTTGGACAGCATGGGTTATTATGATGCAAGTGCTACTGTTGACCAAACAAATAAGAGGTTGGTTGTTGAGATACCTGATGTAAAAGACGCAGGCAAGGTAGTTAATGACCTTGCGGTAAAAGCCAAGCTGCAGTTTAAAGACCCTGACGGCAAAATAATAGTTGAAGGAAATGAAGTTGTCAACGCTTTAGCTGACAAGGAGCAGACTGGATTAGGTCAGAACCAGTGGGTAGTAAAACTGGAATTTAGTCCTGAAGGTAATAAGAAGTTTGCTGAAGCTACCGATAGGGTTTCAAAGCTGGCAGCTCAGAATAAAAATTATATAAGCATATATCTTGATGAAGTTATGCTTTCAAGTCCGTCTGTAAGGGAAAGGATTGATGGGGGCGGCTTTATAGAGGGTGGTTTTACCTCAGAAACAGCAAAGGTGCTTGCAGCACAGATACGGGCCGGTGCATTGCCTTTCGCGCTCAAGGATGTCCAGCATGACGTGATCGGGCCGACACTTGGCCAGCAGGCGTTGAAGATAAGCTTAATGGCTGGGGCAGTCGCATTTGCACTGATATCTGTATTTATGCTGTTATGGTACAGGCTTCCGGGACTGGTTGCAATCATATCACTGATGGCCTATACAGCGGTGACAATATTGATATTATCAGCCTTAAAAAACTATATAGCACTTACACTTCCCGGAATAGCAGGAATAATTCTTTCTATTGGAATGGCAGTAGATGCTAATATAATAATATTCGAGAGGTTAAAAGAGGAACTGAGAGCAGGCAAGACACTGAGAGGCGCAGTAGAAACGGGTTTCAAAAGGGCATTTACGACCATACTTGATGCAAATCTAACTACAGTAATAGTTGGAGTTGTTTTATATCTGCTTGGAACAGGACCTATACGAGGCTTTGCAATAACACTTGTTCTTGGAGTTATCTTAAGCTTCGTGTCTGCTATTACATTAACAAGGTATATGCTGATACAGGCAATGGGGCTGGGGTTAAGACAAAGATGGCTGTATGGACATAAAGGGGGTGCGGTAAATGCCTAATATAATTAAGTTTAGCAAGTACTGTATAATATTTTCTATAATAATTACTTTGGTTGGAATAGGTGCTTTTGTATATCATGGAATGAAAACCGGTGACCCTGTAGTAATGGATATAGATTTCAAGGGTGGAAACATTATTGAAGTTGATATTGGACAACAATTTGATAACAGTGAAATAGCCGATTTGGTAAAAAAAGCAGCAGACGTTGACGCCGTTGTTCAAAAGCTTGGAGCAGAGCAGCAGAAAGTGTCAATAAAGACTTCACCGCTTTCAACAGAGAATGCAAATAAGATATTAAGTGCTTTAAAGGAAAAGTATCAGCTTAAAGAAGATATTACAAAGCTTGCAGAGAAAAATCAGAAGGTTGAACCGGTAATAGGTAAGGAGATATGGAACAAAGGCCTGATGGCAATGCTGGTATCATCAGTGCTGATATTAATGTATATAGCTTGGAGATTCAGGGTTATGTCCGGATTCTCGGCAGGAACTACTGCTGTAATAGCATTACTGCATGATGCATTTATCATGTTTACAGTATACTCATTACTCAGGATTCCGGTAAATTCATCCTTTATAGCGGCGGTTTTAACTATACTGGGATACTCAATTAACGATACTATTATCATTTATGACAGGATAAGAGAAAACCAGAATATATTAAAGAAAATGACAACTGAAGAACTTGTCAATAAGAGTATACTGCAGACACTTACCAGGTCAATAAATACAGTTGTGGCGGTTTTGGTTTGCGTAGTCAGCTTGTATGTATACGGATATATTTACGGAGTTCAGTCCATTAAAGAATTTACTTTGCCGCTGATTGTAGGATTAGTTAGTGGTGCGTATTCCTCAATATTCATAGCAAGCCCTATATGGGTATGGTGGAAAAATGCAGCAAATAAGGCTGAGGTTCAAAAGAAAAAAGCTGCAAAGCCTAAAATGGCATAAGCAAAGTTAACAGGCAAGCGGGGACGGCAGACTGCGTAAAAA
>DHFP01000048.1 GCA_002402315.1 Clostridiales bacterium UBA4821 | reverse complement strand
GAGCTCGCCTCATCATGCCTAAAACTCGTTATTTAGGTAATTCCATTTTATCGATATTAACCAAAATCGCCTCCGGCTATTGGCATATTTCTGATACACAATGCGGCTACCGGGCTCTTTCTTTAGCAGCTCTAAGTTCAATTAAATTGCATGACATTTACAAAAGTTATGGCATGCCGAATGATATACTCATAAAACTCAACATTGCGTTTTGCACTTTAAAGGAAGTTAAAATCAAACCTGTTTACAATATTGGTGAAACTTCCAAAATGAAAATATATAAGGTTATCCCCAGCGTTTCATGGCTGCTTTTTAAGTCTTTTTTTCAGCGATTATGGGTTAAATATCTATTTCGTGATTTCCATCCGCTTTTTTTGCTTTATCATTTCGCCTTTATTATGGGCGTCTTTACAATCCCCTACGCTTTTAAAATAATGTCCATCGTTATTTCCGGCGGCACCGTTTCACCGGCAACCATGCTGGCGTTCTTCTTCCTCTTTACCAGCAGTTTCCAGTCTCTTTNNATGACGGCTTTTGTGGAGAATAAATGAATTATGACAAAAAGAAATAAGAAACTTTCTATTGCAATAATGGGGCGGGGAATTGGACAAAAATTTAATCTGTATTTTTTTGAATTAAACGCATAGAAAATCTAAACTAAGGGTTGCAGATAATCTAATCCAATCTGTAACAAGGCTTGCATATGGATAAAATTCCCGCTTCAGCTGGAGGAAAACCTCTGCGTGACAAATATATTATTTTTGGCAGTCCTGTTATTGAAAAACCTGAGATTGATGATGTTGTGGATTCTCTCACAACCGGATGGTTGGGAACGGGGCCAAAGGTTAAGCGTTTCGAAGAAGCTTTTAAGGAATATGTACAAGCCAAACATGCCGTTGCAGTCAACTCATGCACGGCTGCACTACATTTAGCTCTGTTAGTTATCGATTTATCTCCTGATGCTGAAGTAATTACAACGCCTATGACTTTTACTGCTACGGCGGCTTCAATCATTCATGCGGGAGCAAGACCGATCTTTGCCGATGTTGATCGAAAGAGTATGAATATTACCACCGAATTCATTGAACCAGTAATTACTGAAAATACAAAGGCAATTATCCCTGTTCATTTTGCCGGCCGGCCGTGCAATATGGAAAAAATAATGGAATTATCTGAGCGGTATGATTTAAAAATAATTGAAGATGCAGCTCATGCCATTGAAACCGTCTCGCAGGGTAAAAAAATCGGCTCTATCGGAGATTTAACATGTTTCAGTTTTTATGTGACAAAAAACATTGTTACCGGCGAAGGAGGGATGTTAACCACAAATAATGAGGAATATGCAGAGAAAATTAAAGTAATGGCTCTTCATGGAATGACAAAAGACGCATGGCATCGTTTTACTGACCAAGGATTTAAACATTATCAAGTAATATGTGCCGGTTTTAAATACAACATGACGGATATTCAAGCGGCTATTGGTTATCATCAATTGAATCGTATTGAGCAATTTGCCAGCAGGAGAAAGAAGATATGGGATTACTACAACGGCGCATTTAAAGAGTTACCCGTTATAACACCAACGGATACGGAACTAACTGGTGATCGACATGCTAGACACTTATATACTTTGCTTTTGAAAATTGAAGATCTAAAGATAAACAGAGATCAATTCATGGATGCATTGCATAAAGAAAACATCGGTACCGGTGTACATTATATTGCTCTTCATTTGCATCCGTATTATGCGGCAAGGTACAATCTAAAGAGGGGTATGTTCCCCAATGCTGAATATATATCGGATAGAACAGTTTCCATTCCCCTATCTGCAAAATTAAATGATGCCGATGTTGAAGATGTCGTTGAAGCCATTTCCCGTATTTTAAATTATTATGCAAAATAATAAATGCATACTTTTAATCACAAGTTCTTATCCTGCTTCAGGAAATGATTTACGAGCAGCAGCCGGAGTTTTCGTACGTGATTTTGCTAAGAACTTGGCTCAAAAAGCAACTGTCATTGTTCTTACTCAGCGTACTAGTAAACATGAACAGCCTAGTACCAATGAGGATGGTATTTTAGTAATTCGATTCCCGTGGAGAGGCGGGGAAACACCTCTATCAACAATAAGTTTTCCCAAAGATACCCTTTTGATTCTGTCTGTAATTTTTCAAGGTTTATGGTCTTTATTAAAACTAAGACATAAGTTCAAGATTGATTATGCCTTAGCGTTCTGGACAATTCCTTCCGGCTTTTGGGCTCTATGTCTTAAATGGTTTTTTAAGATACCTTATTCAGTTTGGTGTTTAGGATCAGATATATGGGATTATAAAAATAATTTTATTACGAGACATATGCTTAAGCTTATTTTTAACCAAGCACATTTACTTTTCGCAGATGGATATAATTTAAAAAGAGATGTTGAATTAATCTCCGGTAAAACATGCTATTTTCTCCCTACTTCACGATGTCTTCCAGAGCGCGTTCTAATACATGCCGAAATAAGACAGGGGAAAAACAACTATTTATTCATTGGAAGATACCACCAGAACAAAGGACCTGATATATTATTAGAAGCTATCTCTCTACTGGAACCATTTATTAGAGAGAAAGTTCATTTTCACTTTTTTGGAGGAGGTCAGATAAAAGAAAGTCTGAAAGAGTTCATTAAATCTAAACTTCTCAATGATATAGTAACACTCAACGACTACATTGATGAACAGCACGCGGTTGCTTACCTTAAAGCATGTAATGCTCTCATTATCCCTTCAAGAATAGAATCCATTCCTGTTGTGCTTTCTGATGCATTGCAAACAAACTGCCCTATAATTGCCACAGATGTTGGAGATATGGGGTTTCTTTTACGTCATTATAATGCCGGCATGGTTGTACCACCTGAATCACCTGAAGAAATTGCAAAAGCTATAGCATCGGATGTTATAGAAAGACGGGATTATTCAATTGGACGAAATAAATTATTTGAAGTATTTAATTTAGCAAAAGCAACTGATATTTTTTTTTCACACATTATTAATAAGATTTGACTAGGGAGCACCAGCCCGATGCGACAAGTTCAAGACAATTATTCAAGTTTACATCCCGAGATGTATGAAAGCCATATTCGTATTCAAAAAGCAAAAAAAATATTATCAGTACTTGAAGATTATTTAACAGATTTGTCAAATCTTGAATTATTGGATATTGGTTGTGCTGGTGGATTTACTTCATTTATTTTAGGTGAAAAATTTAAAAAAATTACTGCAATTGATATCGATAGCAAGGCAATTGAATTTGCTAGAAACAATTTCAAAAAAGACAATATCACATATCAGATAAGTAACTTAATGGATTTGGATTTCAAGCAAGAATCATTGGATGTAATAATATGTTCTCATGTTTATGAACATGTACCGGATTCACAAATTTTAATGGATAAAATATACCGACTACTTAAACCGGGTGGTATCTGCTATTTTGCTGCACCTAATAGATTAATGTTTGTTGAATGTCACTACCACTTACTTTTTTTATCCTACTTACCGAAAGGGGTAGCAAATTATTACGTTAGACTATTTAACAAAGGTACTCACTATTATGAAAATGTTTTAACGCTTTGGGGCTTAAAGAAGTTAGTATCAAAGTTTGAAATAATTGATTATACTTATAAAATTATTAAAACCCCTGAAAAATATAACGCATCAGATATGCTTGTAAAAGGGACATTTAAATATATGGCTCTTTCGGTTTTGTTGTA
>DHFP01000121.1 GCA_002402315.1 Clostridiales bacterium UBA4821 | reverse complement strand
TGGCGATGCAAAAACCATGACAACAGCGCGTTGGCCAGCAGCCCTATTGACATTGTCACGGCAGCAGGATTTGTCATGGTACCAAAAGTTTAATAAGTTGAATTAAACCTGATTGCATAGACTTATTGAGCTGATTAATAAGCTGTCCGGGCTGCTGAAGGCAATTACCTATACCATCCGTGTTAGCTGTTGGGCGAGTTTTAAAATTATCTCGGTGTGCAGTAATTTTCTCATCAAGTCCATTTTCTTCTAATCCTGGTAAAAAGGTCTGAATGGTCACGATAGAGAAGTTGTCAAGAGGTATAAAGAATCTATATTCCGGAAATGCTTTCGCCACATCAGTCACAGCTTAACCAACGATATATTGAGCCCTATGCCATTGATATATATAGTCTTTATTGTGTATAATCTGTATTGCTTATCAAATTTATCGAATTTTATGAAGAAATGAATCTAAGGTTGGGTTTTGTTTAATATTTGCTATTCTGAACTAAAGTTGTCTCATGTTATTCTTCCTTGGCTGGTACATGCAATAAGCGTTACTGTCCCGTACCGGGCTAATACGATTTTTGCAAATCCCGGCGAAAGATAAAATTATATTGTTTGAACGGATTTTTCCAGAGCTGCAATCACGGTTTAAATAAGTGAACGAAAAATTTGGTGTCACGATAAAGTTCTCACGATATAGTGCAAAAAATGGGATAAGCTTATTGCAAGTACCAGCGCGTTAGCTGTAGGGCAAATTTTATGATTCTCTCGTTTTAACGATATTGTGTTCTTTAGTACTCAGTCTCGTCGAGTGGCAGGGATGGGCTGGAAACCTCTTCCCGCAAACTTTGAAATTATTAAACGATTTTGGGATTATATGGTTTGCGGGATGTGGTTTACAGCGCAGGGACGGTCCCGCTAATGTATTTGTCTCAATAATTAGAAAATTTTAAATCAACATTAATAGATCTTAAAAATTGTTTTCTGATGAATTGGGACATAATGACAGCCTGAAGGAGGCTATTTATCAAAATTAATCTTTTTAAAATCAGTCAGTTTCATAGCTTTTTTCCGATAAATTTTGCCGATTTGCTTTTACCTGTTGGCCTCACTGATACGACTCAGCCCATAATAAGCATAGGCCTCAAATTCATTCCCATACCCACCAAAAATACAAATGTCACTGATCCCCTTTCTATAATATTTTTGAGCCAATTTATTATCAAGATACTTTTCCCCCTGAAAAATGCCTTTAAAATGGTGAGTTCTGCCTGAAAATATCTATTACCTGCTTCATCAGTTGAAGCTATGATCAGTTTTTTAGCTTCGCCATACCGTCTCATCAACAGCTGATTCTTTATGTATAAGGCCAGATATAGTACATTGTCAGGGTACAGTTAATGAAGGGACTAAGAGTAAACTAAAGCCTCAGGATAATTATTCTCAAAGTTTACATAAATCCATGTAAGTAAAAAATATGATTCTGCTCTTAAAACAACAGAGTTTATGGCGGCTGACTTCAATTCCTTTAATCCAATTTCCATATCTCCACCATATCTATATTGCCATGCTTATAATAGGTGTAAGATATTGCAAAAGAGGAGATAATATTCACCATCAAACTTACTCCTATAGATTCATGAATAGAATAGGTCAACAGCAGATTAACTAAAGGAACAACTATCATATTTCCAGAGGCACCTGTTAAGCCGGTTACTATACCTGTGAAGAGACCAATCAAGATTATTACAATTATCATAGCAACTCCCATATTCTTACCTTATTAGATTAAGCCTGATTGCACCAAACGGAAGTCTGTTTTAAAGCTCATTTTCCGTGAATAACATTAGTAATTTAGTGCCATAAGTTGTATTTCGAGGAGGAAAGTAAAAGTTTTATTAATTTTCTATAAATTCTTCTATGATGAATTCAACTATCTGTTTAAGAGGATATTTGATGGGATTTTGGATATAACTGACGGAAATGCCTAATATCACGGAAATAAAATAAGTTGTTTTAATCTGAGGGTTGATTTTATTTTTTCCCTTGAAGTAGTCCGAAATTATGTTTCTAAATTTCGTTACAGATGGATTCTTATCCAATATCTGGATCGCTTTTTCAGATAGCTCAGGTTGGGTAAATAATTGAAAAACAAGCTTCCAGTTCAGATAATTTTGCTCTAATGATTTGAAAACATGTAAAATAAATTCTTCGAATTCTCCCTGTGTAAGTATACCATCATTATTGGTACCAAGGTAGTTGAAAATTAAGGTGAAACTACTTGTTAGAATTTCCTCAAAAAGTTGCTCTTTGCTTGAAAAATAATGGTACAAAAGCCCTTTTGATATGTTTGATTCTCTTGCAATATCAGCAACAGCAGTTTGTGCAAATCCCCTCTGGCTGAATAATTCAAGGGATTTATCCAGAATCCTTTGTCTTTGCAGATTATATTGAATTTTTCGTGTATTCATACAAAACTTTGAAGTTACTCAGATAGTATTTTTTGGTCTGTTCTTACTTCTTTTTCCACTTGCTTTTGCATTGACAGGCATCATGTGTTATTGTCTTTTATATTGCATTAAAACTTAACATTTCAATAAACAATTGATGTCTTCATTGTGACATCAATCACTTTCATCTTTAGAGTGCTTTAACTTATGGAAGGCATCCCTATACTTTATCATATCTCCGAACCTTTCTGACGGAATATTAATGTATAAGCCCTCGGATTCAGTATATACGGTACCTGTTTCATCATAAATTTCCCCGTTTGTTATTACTTTTTTCCCATTAATCGATTTAACTTTTGCTTCAACTGTGGTGACTGTACCAAGAGGAAGCATCATCCGGTATTTCACCGTTATCTTCGCTGCAACAGCAGTATATCCCAGAAGCCATACGGATGCTCCCATAGCCTCATCAAGAACAGCTGCCATACTGCCGCCATGTACAAATCCAGCCGGTCCTTCAGTCGAAGGCCCAAACCAAACACGTGCAACGAATGAATTATCACTGTCTTTTTGATAGTACCTTCCTTTTATACGGTCATCGCTTCTATCTCCTGTAATAAAAGCGCGTCCATTACCATATGAATCAGGAATTTTAAGTTCTGTCCATCCTTTTTCGCCAGACAGCTCAGGAAGAGTAATGTCGTTTTTATCTTGATCAC
>DHFP01000115.1 GCA_002402315.1 Clostridiales bacterium UBA4821 | reverse complement strand
AGAGTCATCAACCACCGGCACAGCATTGTACTTAATTGATAGCTCAACTATATCCTTAAGCGGCGCTATGGTACCATCTGTAGAAAATACAGACTCTGTAACAATGAATACCTGCCTGTAACCTGTTGACTGCTCCAGTATCTTGCTAAGATGTTCAACATCATTATGAAGAAATGGCCGTATCTTACAGCCAACTGCTTTAATGCCCTGAATCAATGAAGAGTGGGCATAATGATCAACAATGATTACGTCTTCTTTCCCTGCTAGGGCTAAAAGCAACCCGTTATTGGCCTGATAGCATGATGGCAGGATAACGGAAGCTTCAAGCCCGGTAAATTTAGACAGCCTATCCTCCATTTTTTTTAAAAGGTTCACGTACCCGGTAGCAATAGGCGTCCCGCATAATGACGCTCCATATTTCTCAACAGCTTTAATTGCTGCTTCTTTTACCCTTGTATCATCAGCCAGTCCAAGATAATTATTTGAAGCAAGGTTAATAAACTCTCTACCATCAATCAGTATAGGGTCTCCTAATCCCGATTGGATTTCACGGTAATATGGATTAAATCCGGCTCTTTCTGCCAGACTTTCATCAAGAACAAACCTTTCATAAAAATCATCCAGGTACATGTTAAACCCTCTCTACTTCCGGATATTTTGCTCTTAACTTATTGACTATATCTGAAACCTTCCTTACATCTTTAAAATCTTCTTCATCAATGGTAATGGAAAATTCATCTTCCATTGCGTTGATAATCATCAGCTTATCGAATGAATCTATTTCCAAATCATCTATAAGTCTGGTGTCCAAACTAATATCACGTTTTCTCTCCATATTGTTTTTAATAATAGAAACTATTCTTTCTTCCAAAGTCATTTCCTGCCTCCTTCTTTGTAGCAGCGTGTTGGTTGGCCTGAGTCGCACATTACGGCACAAAAATTGCAATTAACACATTTGGAAACATAATTTTGGTCTATCTCAAGCTTCTTCGTAAAATCCGGCTCACAGATAAATGGCCTGCACAAGCTGATAAAGTCAATATTATCCTTCTCTACAGCCGACTTTATCTCCTCTCCCTTCCTAAATCCCCCTACACATATAACAGGAATGCCGGTATTCTGTTTTGCTATTTTAGCATATTCAAGGTTATACATGGGGGTGAATGGCCTGATTTTTAGCTTTTGTACAGGATAAACGAACATTTTCCAAAGAAGCTTCAAAAACCTGTTATTTAACTTATATATGGGATTTACTTTGGTAATCAACTCTAGAGGAATATCTCCCCTGAATATATTCAAGGCATAATCCATTGTACCATAGCTGATTTCTATACCATCAACCGGTTTTGAATCAAGAAAATGAATGAGGTTTATAAATTGTTTTTCTGAGAATTTATTAAAATAATCATCACTGCCGCTTATTTTAACTAAAATAGTAAATTCGCTTCCACATTTTTGTCTAATCTTATCAATAATCAGTTCCAAAAATCTTGTGCCAATCTTTGTTTCAGGATCAACTCCAAATTCATCCTTCCTGTTATTTACGGATGATAGAATGAATTGGTGAATCAGATATCCATGTGCTGCGTGCAGCTGCACCCCATCAAAGCCGGCTTGTCTGGCAAATAAAGCTGAACCTGCAAATTGTCCCGCAATCTCATGGATTTGCTCCTTTGTTAAAACCTCAGGCTTTGAACCAAAATAAAATGATTTCTTTTTGGATACGCCATAAACATCACAGCCGGTTTCCTTCTTCCTTGTCTGTCGGCCTGTATGGGCTAACTGCATAAATATTTTGCAGTCAAACTTATGCACCTCATCAGTTATTTCCTTGAAGCATTGAATTTTTTCTGCACTATCCATTCCGGCCTGCCCAGGCTGCATTGCTTTTCCTTCTTTTGATATAAAGGCAAAACCTGTTATAATAGCGCCTGCATCACCTTTTGCAAGCTCCACATACTGTGTCTTGTATGCTTCTTTGGGAAACCCTGAAGAATCACACATCCCCTCAAAAGCAGCAGAGCGTATAATCCTGTTCTTTAAAACGGTATTGCCTAATTTTACAGTTTCAAAAATGTTCATGCCTTTAACCCCCGGCATATAGAGCTGTTACGCACGTGCATTCGAATGAAAGTCAAAGAGAAAGCCAACAAATATATATGAAACTAAAAATAACACCATAGCAAGCTCGGTATTAAATAAAGCTATTAGGGTCGCTTGCCCGCAAACACAGGCTCTGAAGTTTGCGGCCAGGGAATAATAGGTTTTTTCCCCTTCAGGATTTTTATAATACAAATATCCTGTCCAGACCTGAAGAAAGAGAGTTAAAAATCCCAGAATTAAGAACGTATTGTTAATCCTTGAAATAATGAAGTCATTGCTATAGATAGCAATAAAAAGAATTGTAGGCAAGAATGCAGATACTATAGCAATAATCCTTGATTTTCCTATACCATATTGCACTACTACAGTCTTCTTGCCCGCAGCCTTATCTCCTTCATAGTCCTTAAAATAAGTGTAGAAGGTCATTAGCCCATTCATAACTGCGACCAGGATTAACGCTGACACACGGCTCTTGGTAAAATACGGATGTGTCGTAGGGCCGGCAGCCAGAAACCCATATGCCGTGCACATGCTGATCATCACTCCGAAAACAATATTTCCAAGTATGTTGTAACCTTTGGCGTATTCGTATATTACATTTAATATAACACCTAGTATCAATGGTATTAACGCAAGTGGTTCAAGATAAAAACAGGTTATGACTGCTGAAGTTAATAACAGAATTATTGAAACAATAATGGCTTTCCTCGGGTTAAGCTCTCCGGTCACCATCGGCCGGTTAGGGGCGTTTATCCTGTCTTCTCTAAGTCCCAGATAGTCATTGATGATTTGATTTATTCCCCAGCTCAAAAACAGTAACGCCAATATCACAAACTTTTTTTCTGTTGGAGGCGCTATTTCAACTGTCTGGTACTGGGATGTTGCAATATGTTCATAAAAAGCCATGCCCAGCCACCCGGCAATACCGGTTATGAATGCATAGTAAAGCCGCATAGATTTTATATAGGCTCTTATAAAATGCACCATGTAATACCCCCGAATCTAAATACTAAAACAAGATATGTTACTGCCAGACCTTTAACTACTCTTTAACCATAGTAACTCTTATTCCATGATAGCATAGTTTTTATAAAAAAAGAATGAGTCTCAGTTACCCTGACTCACACATTATCATATGGTTTAGTCACAGCATGGAAGGCGTTATTACTCAAGGGGTATTTGTGAACGTAATTGTTGGAACGCTGTATAATATTTATTTGAAATATCTCTGGCCCGTTTTTTTAGTTCCAGTTCGTCAATCCTTGTGGAAAGGTAGTCTTGAAGTACTCTCTCTCCATTTACAAAAACAGTATGCGCCCTGCATGAATCGGTAAAGATTAAATCAGCGATGTGGTTGAATCCTGGGATAAATGGAAAATCATTTTTTGACCAAAGGGCCAAATCTGCCTGCTTACCGGGTTCGATAATACCTATACCGTTCTCGAGGCCCATAGTACGTGCTCCGTTAATGGTCAGCATCCGGAAAAGTGTTAAATAATCTACTACGTCAGACTTTTGATATTTGTCTACCATCTTATCGTAAGCAGCATGTGCCTCGCCGCGGACTTCATTGGAATTGTTGTTTATTGCGGCATCAGAGCCGAGGGCGACATTGACGCCGGAGTCCAGCAGGTCTTTTACGGGACAGACTCCAACTCCAACGTAAGAGTTTGAACGGGGACAGTGTACAACGTGCGCGTGTGCTTCAGCCAAATATTCAATTTCAGAGGGTGTTAAGTGAACTGCATGTGCCAAAGATACCCTTTCGCTTAAAGCGCCAATTTTATACAGGTGCTCTACCGGCCGGTGTCCCGTTCAATTCCGGACATTTTGTACGTACTCCATGCTCTCAGCTGCGTGCATTTGAAAGTGTACGTTGTATTTGTGCGCGAGGTCGATCATCCCCAGGATTAATTCATCTGAGGCATACCGGACGTTTACTGCTCCGAAATGAACCCGGACCAACTCGGTATGGAAGCTGTTATGAAGGAATTCTGCCTTTTCCAACCGCTCATTAGTTTGCCAGGTTTTTGCACGGATACTATGATGTTTATCATCAGAAGCTATGTCCTTCGGAATTAATGCGCATGCAACCCTAACACCCAGCGTCTTGTAGACCTCAAACTGGGTATCGATATTTGAGCCGGCCGAATAAAAACAGGTTGTTCCAGCCTTGAGGCCTTCCAGAACAGCAATATAGGACAGCAAGGTGGAGTCCTTCGGGTCCTTGATTTGATCGGTGGCATGGAGAAGGTCCATCTGCTTGTCATGGCCAAGACCGATTCCGAGTGCTCTATTCAACTGCTGTGAGGGGTGAAAATGAGCGTTAACCAGTCCAGGGGTGATAAAAAAAACTGCTTCCATCCATTCGCTCAGCGTTATCGACAGTTAAGTCCGGGGAAACAGCAGCTATTTTCCCTGACTCAATCAATAGACTTACGCCATCCAGACGTTTAAATGCATCGCCTACGTAGGCTGTGGTATTCTCAATAAGTATTCTCATATTATCTCTCGTTTTTGGAGTTATTATATAGTCATTGGCAATCACTGTCAAGTACGCAGCCCAGGGGAAAATTCATTGGTTGACTGTATACGGCAAGGGATGTCCCCTTGTTCCTTTTATTTGAATTTAATTAATAAATCGGCTTTAACATTGTTAGGAACAATCTCATCATTATTGTTTTCATTATTAACGGTTAATGTAATTAATCTATATATAATTTTGATTTCTGCCTTATTGTTTGCATCAATGAATACTAATTCTTGCTTACTAGGTTCTTTTGTTTTAATTTCATAACCATATTTTTTATATAATTCAGAAAGATTATTCAATATATTAAATGTATATAATGCTTCGCCATTACGAAAAATTGTCATTTCATATTTTTTATTAATACTTATTTTTATATTTCCATATTGGCTATTAGAAAAACTTTCATAAACCAAATTGTCACCGGAACCGCTATTAAAAAATTCTAAATCAAAAAGAATATCGTATCCGTTTATTATCACAGGAGCATCCTGCGGTTTATAGTAATTAAAATAATTTGTACCGCCGGCTCTGTAAGTGTCAACCGCCTCAAAACCAAAAACATCTTTCATTTTGCTGAAATCAAAATCATCGGGTAAATACTTAACATCGCTAAGCTTATGAGCCCTGTCAAAATAACGTAAAATCTCGCTGATTTCTTTTTGGTCATTATACGCAACTTTACTACTGCCGGTCATTACTTTTCCATTAGCTATCATGCCGTATTTATTTAAAATATTGCTAAAACGGTTGTTTTGGCTTGTTTTCGATATATTGGAAGCGTCCCAAGGCCCGCAAACAGCTAAAAAAGCAACTACAGCCAAACTGATTGGTAATATAATATTTCTCTTCCCTTTATCAAAATTCATGAAAATTACAGCAAAAGTTGCCCATATTCCGGTTGCAAGAATTAAATACCTGTTTTCGGTAAACCCGAACTCATTTATACGGATTCCTATTGATACAAACATCATTCCAATGAGAGGAAAAATTAGTTTTAAATATATATTGGTAAACGTATCTACCCATTTGTTTTGTTTAAAAAATGAGGAAATTAAAAAGATTGATATTATTCCTGCCGAAGTATAAGAAAGAACAAGATATGATACGATACCTTTCGGCCAGACCTGAGTAATTAATATTTTGCCGAAGTAAAGGTACAAAACTACAGTATATATGCTTATAATAGGTAAAATGATGAATACTAATAGAATTTTAAAAATATTATTATAATCTTTAATAGAGAAAATATCTTCAGTTTTTGGAAAACCGGATAAAAAGTAAACAGGTGCAAAAATAAGCCACGATAATACCCATACATAGAAAAAATGTTTTTCGCTTAAATCATTATAAAGAAGCGATTTTACTGCAAATAGAGTCGCAATTAATCCTAAAGCAATTACCAATGTAAAGAATGCTGTTATTGTTGCTTTAGAAACTATCTTTGTAATAAATACTTCGAAATTTTCTTTGCCGCGTAAATATGGAATAAATAAAAATGTAAGACCCAAAGAAAATGTGATTAAAATTAGTCTCATAACCGGGACCATATCTGTGTTGGGAAAAAGAAAAAAATAATAAGCTGTCAATACTGCAATTTGCAGCGAATAACTTAGAATTTTTTTGAAAATATTTACATTGTCCCAAAACTTTTCGATGAATAAATTTGCCGCTAGGGTAAAAGGTATACCCAAAATTAAAACTCCTATAACGCGGTCCAGTATTTTTTCAACAGGTTCATTATAAGGTGTTTCGGTCATGTATATAATAATACTAGCAAGAGCAGTAAAAATAATCAGGATTAACGGAAACCTTAAAAATGTCTTATAAATGTTTAAGGCACTCTTTTTTATATTTTCTATCAGATTCAACCTTTTGGGCGCACTTGCAGTTTCAACGGTACTTGTTTCTTCAGGCGTATCCTGCAGAATTGATGGTTGGTCTGCCTCTTTAAGTTTATCACCAATATTCTCTTCTTCAAAATTATTTTCATCTACAGAGTTAACTTTCTTATCATCCATCAGATTATCCTCCTTGGACTTAAATATTTTATACTGACATAATACAATACTTTTCCTGCAAATAGAAGTTGTATCTGTAATTTTTTTCCTCAACCAAATTTATTTTTTTGACTCATTAACATTAGAGGTATATTTGAATGCAATATTGTATTACAATAGCAGATATGATATTATTATTACCAGGTAATAGCATCTGCTATTACCTTAATTCAATGAAAAGAGAAAGGTAGTGCTCTAAGTTATGTTTAAAAAAGTGTTGGTTGCAAACAGAGGAGAAATTGCTGTTCGAATAATCAGGGCATTAAAGGAAATGGGCATACTATCTGTCGCTGTGTATTCCGATGCGGACCGCAGCAGTCTACACACTCAATATGCTGATTATGCATACTCGTTGAATGGCGATAGATCCATTGATACATACATGAACATAGAAAAAATCATAAAAATAGCCACTGATACCGGAGTCGATGCTATACATCCGGGTTATGGATTCCTCTCAGAAAGGGAAACATTTGCACGTGCCGTTGAGGAAGCGGGCATTACTTTTATAGGACCTGACAGCAAGGTTATTCAACTTATGGGCGATAAGATTGCTGCAAGAAAACTAATGCAGTCACTTGGTGTTCCTATTGTTCGTGGAAGCAAAAGAGCTATATCCCAGTCTGGTGATGCCAGAAAGCTGGCAGAAAAAATAGGTTATCCGGTCTTAATAAAAGCGGCTGCCGGGGGCGGCGGTATGGGTATGAGAGTTGCTTATGGGCCGGAAGAACTCGAACAGATGCTGGAGAATGTCCGTAACCATGCTGCCTCAGTGTTTGGAGATAGTTCGGTTTTTATAGAAAAATATATCGAAAGACCCCGTCATATAGAGGTCCAGATTTTAGGCGACAAATATGGAAATATCGTACACCTTGGGGAAAGGGAGTGCTCAATACAACGGCGTCATCAGAAAATTGTGGAGGAGTCCCCGTCATCGGTCATTACTCCTGATATCCGGGAGAAGATGGGTGCGGCTGCTACTGCTATAGCTCGTGCAGTAAATTACCATTCTGCAGGTACGGTAGAATTCATTTATGATAAAGGTGAATTTTATTTCCTGGAAATGAACACACGTGTTCAGGTTGAGCATACCATAACCGAAATGCTTGCCGGAATTGATATCATAAAAACACAGATACGTATAGCGGCAGGTGAGCAGCTTTCATTTAAGCAGCAAGATATCAGCTTCCGGGGACATGCGTTGGAATGCCGTATATGCGCGGAGAATCCTTTAAACGGTTTTATACCTTCTCCCGGCGTTATTACCGAGTACAGTGCCCCCGGGGGATTTGGGCTCCGGGTAGACTCGGGCGTGTACTCAGGGTATGAGGTCAGCACATATTATGATTCGATGCTCTCAAAACTTATATCATGGGGTAACGACCGCAATGAAGCAATTTCGAGAATGCAGCGAGCTCTAAATGAATATGTAATTGCAGGCCCAAAGACAAACATCCCATATTTATGGGCTGTTATGGGTAGTAATGATTTTAGATGCGGTAACATTAGCACTAAATTTATTGAGGAACATGAACATCTCTTCGATGAGGCAAGGATGTTTGTCAAGAAAATGGGACGGATAGAGGGTTAATTTAGGTGGGAATGTTTCCCCCTTCACACTTCCAGCTTATCCAAATCCAGTTTTAACAAAATTTCCTTCAGCTTCTTCATCTCATCCTTGCTTAATGTAACCCCTTTCCCCATCTTCTCATGGGTTTCGTCCCAATCACGGATATCTATCTTTGGGCTTCTATCATTCCAACTGATTATATTGACTTCTTTCCTCCATCCCTTGGAACCTTCCGAAAGGATACCAAGACTCTGCTTGATTTCGAACTTTAAGTCTGCCATATCAATCCCTCCAATTTGCATTATTTCCATAAAAATTCTTTCATATTGCGAATCCTACTAGAACATTTGTTCGCTTTTATTGTAATTCATAAAATGTTAATTGTAAAGCTTTTATTCATAATTTATTTAAAATAAATATTTCAAATTCTGCATAATTTAACAATGAGGGGCTAGAGAATTATGAAATATATTGAATTGTTTGGAATCAGAAACACGTTGCAATTAGAACAAATATTTGTTTATCTATGCATGAATACCGGACAAATCATAGTAAAAGAAAAAATCTCCAGTGAAATGGGCTTAAATAATCTTACTGTAGAAAGTTATCTATCAAGTTTAGAGCTTTCAAATTTGATTCATAAAGTAGGTAGTCTTGATATTGGTGGAAAGAAATCACTCAAACAAAAATATAAGATTTATTTAACAGATGCAGCTCTTAGAAATGCAATACTTCTCAAAGGAGATGATGTGCTCACAATACCGGAAGAAATGGGTTTGATTGTAGAAACGGCTGTATTTAATCATATTAATTATTTTATAAAAAATAAAATTCAAATTGGATACTGGAGAGAAAACAAGACTGATAAAGAAGTTGACATAGTTGTAAAAATGCCAAAAGAAGAATTATTGGCTTTTGAGGTCAAATATCGGGAAAATGTCAGAATTTCAAGTGATGATGGTCTGGTAAGATTTGCAAATGAAATAAAAGATATTAAACCATTCATTGTGACAAAAAGCTCCGAGCAAATTGGAACATTTGAGACAGGAGGAATTAAGATTTTTAAGATTCCTGCTTTTCTATTTCTTTATTTGTTTGGTGCGCATAGAAGCTTGGAGCTAATGATCTAAGCTATATTTCAAACAATTCCTTGATTTCCTTCGCCGTCAATTTAGTCAGGAATGTTTCACCCGGTTGAATAACAGATTCAATCATTTCCTTCTTCTTTTGCTGAAGCTCATAAATCTTCTCCTCAATGGTTCCCTGGGTAATCAGCTTCATAACCTGAACCACATTTTTCTGACCGATACGGTAAGCGCGGTCGGTAGCCTGATCCTCTACCGCAGGATTCCACCATGGATCGTAGTGAATAACCATATCCGCCCCTGTTAGGTTAAGACCTGTTCCTCCTGCTTTAAGCGATATTAAAAAGATTTTCCCCTTACCCTCATTAAACGCCCGGACCATTTCCCCGCGCAGTTCCGTCTTTGTGGAACCCTGCAGATAGAAGTGCTCTATTTTCTGCTTGTCCAAGTATTGTTCAATAATATTAAGCATACTCGTAAACTGGGAAAACAACAAAATCCTATGGCCGCTATCCAACGCATCTTCCAAAATCTCCTGCAGTAGAAGTGTTTTACCGCTTTCACTGTTGAAATTTTCAAGGAACAAGGATGGATGGCAGCATATTTGCCGCAGCCTGGTCAAAGCTGCAAGGATTTTTATCTGGCTCTTCTCAAACCCGTTGGCGGAAATCTCCCGTGCAAGCTCGCCCTTTGCCCGCTGTAGATAAGCCAAATAAACCTTCTTTTGCTCCGGTGTCATCTCTGCAGTTACCTTGGTTTCAATCTTCTGCGGCAGCTCTTTTAATACGTCTTTTTTCATCCTGCGTAAGACAAAAGGTTTAATATGCCTGCTTAATTCGGTCAAAACCTTTTGGTCCTGATTTTTAACTATTGGATTTTCGTACTTTTTTATAAATTTATTGTGTGACAGTAAATAACCCGGCATAATAGAGTTGAATATCGACCATAATTCGGTCAGCGAATTTTCAATCGGAGTTCCAGTCAATGCAAAAAATCCTTTAGCTTTTATCTGGCTTACGGATTTTGCGCTGATGGTATTCGGATTTTTTATATGCTGAGCCTCATCCAAGAAGCAATAGGCAAATTCAAATTCATCGTACATGTCTATATCACGCCGGATAAGGGGATAGGATGTAACCACAATATCAGCATTTTTGATTTCGGTTAATTGTTCCTGCCTTTCCTTCTGCATTCCGGAGATAACCAGGGTCTTCAACTGCGGCGCGAATTTTCTAACTTCGTCCTGCCAATTGTAAACCAACGACGTTGGAGCAACAACAATCGAAGGACCTATGTTCTTTCCCTTTTCGGATAACACAAATGCAATTACCTGAAGCGTTTTCCCAAGACCCATGTCATCGGCCAGGATGCCTCCTAATCCATAAGCAGAAAGTGTTTTTAACCATTTAAACCCTACTCTTTGGTAATCCCTTAGAACATGCTGAAGCTCAACAGGAACATCATACTCTGTATCCTGGGGTTCCAGTATGCTCTGCACCAGTTGTTTGAACGCTCTGTTCCTTTCAACATGCTGCAAATTGGATTGTCTGATGTAACTGTCAATATACATTGCCCTGTATTTAGGAAGTTCGACCATTTTATTCTTCAAATCTTTTGCAGATATGTCAAGCTGCTCAATAAGCTCAGCCATGTTTTCAATTTCAGTGGCATTCAACGGTACGAAAGATCCGTCTCTCAGCCTGTAATATTTTTTCTTTTCCCTCAGGGAACTGAATATATGTTCCAATTCTCCAGGTTCAATATCCTCGTACTGGAAAGAAAATTCCAGCATGCTGGAGTCTTCATTAAAACGCACCCTGCCTGAAAACGAAGAAGTATTCCTGATTTGCATATTTTTAAATGCAGCAGAATAATAAACTTCAGCTAATTCCTGCAGTTCGGAAAGAACATTGGACATAAAATCAAATATTTTTTCCTCATTATCCAAATATATTTCGCCTTTATTAACCTTAAACTCGGCTTCCTCCAAAAATCCGAGGAGTTTTCTCTCTTTCCCGGCATCCCTGATAAGAATCTTATTATCTGATGGAGCACCTGATCCATTTTGCCCTGACGTAATAAAAGGGTTAATTACTTCATCTCCATACTGGAATTCAATTTTCGCCTTGATACCGTCTTGAGCCTTATCGAAATAAATCTTGGCTTCCAAATTCTCTTGATAAAAACTCTTTTCCAAGGCCGCATCAATCTGAACCTGTCCGATATTTTTTATATACGGCAGCACTTCCGACACAAAACGCCCTTTATGTTCGGAAGAAAAGATAATTTCCTTCTTTGGACTTTTTAAAATACTCTCATAAAAAGGGACAAAGTATTTTTTTTGTTGTTCGGATATATGATATATATTTTCATTATAATAAAAATGCTCTCCTCCTTCTACCAAAAGAGCAGGTAATCCTGAATCCAAGGTCAAAGCTACGTCGTCTTTGATTTGCTTGAGTGAAAATTTTAACGGAAGATCTTCTTCTATTACCTTCGCTCTCAACTCATGCATGCCCGGCATAACCATATTGATTGATTTACCCTTTAGCACTCCAAGCAGCCTTTTTAAATTAGGTTCGGATAAATATACTTTTTTTGCTGTAAAAGCGCTCCTCGCATTGTAGTATCCATAAGAATAAATATTTTCCAGAGCAGCTTCGTTTTTATATATTTCTTTTAATAAATCAATAACAGCCTGGTCCTGCTCTGAGAAAGTATGACTATCCGGCTCAAAAGTAAAATTTTTACCAAATCCTATTGCCTCGTGATTATCCAGGTTCTTAATAAAATCTTTAATATTCTTTATAACATATAACCGGTTTATTCCTACTTTCAGTTCAACAGAGGAAAATGTTTTCCTATTACGTTGTTCGAGTTCATAAGTAATATCCAGATTTATTTCTTCCTTTTTTTGTTCCCTCACTAAATTGTCAAAAAAACCAAAAAGCTGATTTATTGCTTTATCATTATAAACATAAGACAAATCCAGGTCTTTCAACTCTCTCTGCGCCATCTTCAAAACAGCCACTATATGCTTGCATGCACCATAATACTCAGAAAAGGCCGGGCAATTACAATAAGAAGATTTTACTTGTCCATCTTCAGAAAGGATTATGCTTATGCTGTATTTGTCTTCTCCTTTTACTGCTGCGTGTATAGTCAGGTTCTTTTTATCAATATGAAAATTAACCACTTTGTTGTTGAGGAAGTACATGCTGCCTCTATGAAAAGATGCTGAGTTTGCAGCATGATCTAAAATTGTTCTATCGGTAATTACAACCTGTGACATAAAAATACTCCTTTACTGCTACTTTAGTTTTGCATTAAAGCTATTGTAATAAAAATTTTGTGAAAATAAAAGAGTATTTTTCTGTAAATTATAGTGGTTCATAATTAATTAAAATAAATATCTAAACACCCGTAGAATATAAACTATAGAATATAAACCCATTTTGACTAATTATTGAAAAGCCTCAAATAATCCTTCTGTGTTTCTATCACTCTTTCTGCTATGAAAGCAATAAAGTCCTTATCATTCTTATGAGCCTTTTCTAATGTCTGGATATAATCATGCCTCAGTATTGGAGGTATTATAGCTAATGTGTATTTATCCTGGAGCAAAGCAAGATTCATTAATAATCTCGCTACTCTTCCGTTCCCATCAATAAAAGGATGAATAAAAATAAATTCTTTGTGAAGCCTGGCTGCAAATTCTACCGGATGATATTTATCTCTTGTACTATCCATCTTCTCTAATAACCCTGTCATCATTTCAGGAATATCTTCCGGATTTGCAACTTTGTATTGTGACCCGCTTATAAATACTTTTTTGTTTCTGTATTTGCTGGCCTCGTTTATATCAATATGCTTGTAAAATAGTCTGTGCAGGGTTTTAACATCATCTTCTTTTATTTCCCGGTTATTAATAAGCTCAAATATATAGTTGTAAGCATCACTGTGCCCAATTGCTTCATATACATCTTTTAAAGGCTTCCCCCCAACTGTTAGGCCATCCTCTATAATAACTTTAGTTTCCGACATAGTTAGAGAATTGCCCTCTAGTGAATTACTTGTATATGTCAAACCAACCCTATAATACTTTTTAAGCTCTTCTAATAAGTCTTTTGAAAAAGGTCTATATTGGTCTATTTCATTCTTTAAATCATCAATTTTGTAAAAAAGCTTATCTAAACTTGACTTTTCTCCTATAAAATCATTCAAATCCATTTAATAACCTCCTTTCTTTCCTAGGACTTAAAGACGATATTTCCCCTTATTATTACTGTTTATTAAATCCTGTTCAGAAATCAAACCAGCAGCAAGCTTGGATAATATTTAAGGTTTTTGGGATTTTCCAAGTCATTGATAAGAATATAGCGTATATATTCTGTTAGATGCATACCATACTTTCAGATTGTTTCTTTTGCTTGCAATTCCTTACTTACCCAAGTTGGTGGCAGAAAACTTTTTTCAGACTTAGTCACCTATCAATTTTTTCTGTCACTATTATAACAGATTTTTTTAGTTTCATATATTGTTTCAATTCCTTATAGGGGATATTGATACCGGAAAGGGGACGCAGACGCCAGCGACAGCGATGACACAGGCAGCAGAGATACAGAATTGAAAGCTGAAATAAAGAGAATTGAGAAAGAGAATGAGCGATTAATAGAGATAAATGAGTTTTTGGAAGAGGCATCCGCTTTTTTCGCCGCGAGCCGTCAGAAGTTGGCAAAGAAGAGCGTATGAAGTTCATTGCAATCAAGACTAGCAATGGATACATTACAGGGAAGATAGCTCTTTATTGCCAAGTGTTAAAGGTTTCTCGTCAAGGCTTCTATTACTACCTTGAAAGCCTCGACAAACCCTGGAAATACGAAGCTCTGGCGGCTAAGATATACGAAATTTTAGTATTATTCCCCGTCACCAAACAAATTCCTAATATATCATTTGTGCCTTCATTCGTTGATGCGGAAAGCTTTGAAACAACATCTGGATGACGACATACCAAAAATGTATCAGTGTTTATTTGAAAAGAAAGATTGGGATTTGTTTCAAAAATTTCTTTCCAGCATTCTTCCTTTGATAGTTGTTCTTCTGTTATGTCTTCAAGGAAACGAATAATTATTTGAACTGCTTCAACATCACCAAGTTCACTTTTTAATCGTTCAAGAAAAGCTTTCTTTTTTCATCCCCTTTTTTATCAACACCAAATATATATCCCGTAGCATCCCAAAGAAGATTAGCGGTAATACCCAAGGCTTTTTTTGCCCCTTGAGGTACAAGAAAAGCTTTTGCTCTCTTTTTTTTCCTTCTCCTTTGCACCTGCATATGATACTTCCTTTTCTTATTCTTCAGGCGGGTTTTTATACTTTTCAAGGTCAACCGGCTCCCAGTTTGATGTTCCTATACCTATTTCTTTTTCGTCTACTATAACTCTTTTCCATAATTCTTCAATTATTTTTATGTTTTCTGCAGAACAATTTATAAGCGGTATTGAGAAACTGAGGTTATATAAATCTTCTCCGGCCTGAAAGATATAAGTATATGTATTGCTAAGAGTTGTATAATTATATGTTATCCTATTGTCAGATTGAAATAGCTCTTCCATTTTCCCTATATTATAGGTCTCAACAATCTTATAAACCGTTATGTCACCAAATTCAGACTTATTTGCATTCAGATTTATAACCTTAGAATTAATTTCAGGATTAGTAATCTTTCCATACAACAATTGATGCAGAACTTGGTCAAAAGGCTGGGATGAAACAGAGGCATCTATAGTTAATGCTGTTCCTGATTTTAAATGGTTGAGGGTAAGAGTCTCGTAAGAAGAATCACCATAATTATAAGAATCATCGTAATAATCCGAGTAACCCGGATAGGTATACTCTTCTATCTGACCGTCAAATATACTGAAGGGTTTTGACCATCTGTTATTTGCATTAATCTTTAAATTATATTGTTTTAAAGAGATTATTTTTGGAGCATTATAATCCAATACTGACTCTACAGGTATAAGCTCTTGAACAAATTTACTTTTTGACTTGGTCAGGCCAAAAGATTTTATGGTTCTAAAGAAAGCGTCCTTGCCAGCCCTCTCATTAAATTTTGATTCTGGTATTTCGAGAACAATTTTATACCTGTATTCATGCCCTTGTACAAGCATAGTCCCAATAATCATGCTGTCTTTATTTGAATTCTTGATTTTTAGAACAAGCAATTTGGCTTTGGCATCAGGCATATTAATATTTTGAACTTCACTTAGTGTGCTAAATAGATTTTGATTATAGTTTGACTGCAAACTTTTCATTTCCTCATCTGACCATAAATCGAAACTCTGACCTTGAGGTATGGATGAAATGACTGATACGTTAAGAGATTCAGTTATGGCTTTTGAGCTGGAATTATCCTGACCAGGACTAGATGAAACAATGGTTTCCTGTACGGAAGGATTATCCTGGCCGGGTTCAGTAGTATCAAGGGGGTTAGAATCAGAAGATGTATCCATATCTGAACCTGATTGATTGTCCTGCCCTATTTCCTCATCAGAATATAGAGGCATGAACAGTTGGGTTATTGATGTATCATTGCCTTGCAGCTTCCAGTAAGGTGCAAGTTCGATTTTCCAACCATATATTTTGTTTTCGTGTATGCGGTACGACGTTACCAGGTCGGATAAGTTTTTAATATTCGGATTACTTGTATCAAAAGAAGTTTTAAATGAGTCGGCTATTTTCAAAAATAGGTTTTTATGGTGCTTATAGTACTCTAAATCCATAGATATATCAACCGTATAAATGTAATTAATCGTATTATTTTTCCCTAGGTACACCCTTTGTTCACTGTAAGTGCCTGTTTCTTCATCGGAATTGTCAGATACCTTGTATTCAAAATATTCCGGAGATATTGAAGAAATTATAATATATTTATTGCCATCTCTTTCTTTCTGGATTTCAGCAGAGCATCTATAGCTGTTGCCGTATTCCGGGTAGACATATCCTGATGATTCCAGCATGTTGACATAAATCTCCTCAAGTGTTAGGTTGTGTATATTTTTAAATACATTTACCGTTACATTTGATTTAAAGCTGTTTGTGTACATGTCAAAGGAAGTGGCTTTTGGATTTTTGCTTATTACTGCATCGCTGGGCAGGTATATGGACCAGTTGTAAATTTTATTGCCGATTCTATCAATGTTTTCATTGTTTTTTGAGAAAACCTTATAGAAGTCTATCTTGCCAGGATATTCCCGGGCATATGTAAAACCGTTTATATTTATAGTCATACATAGAAATAAAGCAAGTGTAAATGCTGAAATTTTTTTCATTACTGCACCTCTCTGAACAGTTATTCTTGTGAGTTTTTTTCAACCGGGTAATCTTTAAGCTTGGCCTTAATTGTAAATTGGATTGAATTTCTTGAGAATGTCAGTTTGATATAATCACCGGGAAGTTTTTTCTTAAGGACCTCGTTGTGACTTGCTATTGATGTCACGCTTTTACCGTCAATGGATTCAAGGATATCTCCTTCCTGCACTTTATCTTTTTCAAAAATACTGTCTTCTTTAATACCTATTACCTTAAGTCCCTGGTCAGAAGGAATTCCAACCAGTGCAAGCCAGCTCTCTTCAAACTCCAAGCCTGTATAGACTCTGCGGATTTTTCCATACTTATTATACTGGTCTAAGAAATATTCAACGTTTTCTACAGGGATAGAGAAGCTAATTCCATCAAAAAACATAATGCCAAGGGTATTTATTCCTACCAGTCTGCCCTTCATATTGATAAGGGGGCCACCGCTGTTTCCGGGATTTATGCTTGCATCTGTCTGAAGGTAAGTATAGGTTTCATCAACTGGGCGGTTTAGCCCGCTGATTATTCCTTTTGTAACACTATTTGACCATCCGAAATAGAGCGGGGTACCTATAGCTATTACTTCATCTCCGGCACTAATGTTATCCATCTCCTCAAATTCTATGGGTTTGAGGCCTGCAGCATTGATTTTTATAAGAGCCAGGTCGATATCTTTATTTTTATACAGCAGTTTTGCCTTAAACGCTTTGTTATTATATAGAACCACATAAATATCCTTCATATTCTCAACTACGTGGTTATTGGTGATTATCCTCCCGTCCGAACTTGCAATTACACCCGAACCGTGCATGAGGCCGACGGGGATTTTGCTGTAATAATAGTCATTAACCAGTTCAGGATTTAATTTTTTATCTTCGCCTATTATTGCTACAACAGACTGGTTTACTTTTTTGATTACATTATTGACAGATCCATCCTGTTTTAGTACTACTATTGAATCTTTGCCCTTTTTCTCATACTCAAAATCCAGGGCGTTTTTCATATCTTTAAGACTTACATAAGTTTCACCAGCTATAACCTTGGTCTTTGCAGCCTGTTCTTTTGAAAATACCATATTGGAAAAGCTTAAGGAAAATGTAAAAATTAGAAATAAAGAAGCCAGCCTTTTCAAGTCAAATCCTCCTTAAATATTTAGTAAAATTGTTAACTTTTATAAATTTAGTATAGCATACAATCCTTGATACGCAACTAAAAAATTCCATTATTAGGAAAGACTTTTTGTAAAGAATAGATTAATAATTAATACACATCATATTAATGGATTAGTGTAGTTATATTAGAAAATTAATTGAAATATTAGGCTTGTAATGTTAATATATTACATGAACAGAAGTTTGTATTTCTTTGAGGAGAGTTTTTATGGCTCTTTATGCTATTTCTGATCTTCACCTTTCACTGGGAACCAACAAGCCTATGGACATATTCAGTTCACAATGGGAAGGGCATGCTGAAAAACTAAAAAGAAACTGGTTGGAAACTATCAAGGAAGAGGATACGGTCATCATACCGGGAGATGTTTCATGGGCTACGTACCTTGAGGATGCTTTGGAAGATTTTCAATTCCTGAATATGCTGCCGGGAAGAAAAATCATATCAAAGGGCAATCATGACTATTGGTGGACTACCATTGCCAAAATGAACAGGTTCTTGGAAGAAAACCGATTCCTAAATTTATTTTTTTTACATAATAATTATTTTGAATATGAGGACTGGATTATTTGTGGAACTAGAGGGTGGTCTTACTGCGATAAAGGTGCAGGAGAAGAAGATGAGAAAATATTCAATAGAGAACAAAAAAGGTTGGAATTCTCACTTGAACAAGGTGAAAAAGCCGGTAGAGACAGAATTATTACCGTACTGCATTACCCACCGTTTAGTTATAATAATAATGATAGCGGCTTCATTAAAATTATGAAAGATTATAATGTAAGTATTTGTGTTTACGGGCATTTGCATGGCGATTTTAGTTTAGCCCGACAGGGAATTATTAATGGGATAGAGTTTAAATTTGTATCATCAGATTATCTGGACTTTAAGCCTTGTAGACTTATGTAAATTTATATTTCTGATTATATATTTCAGATTATAATATTTCAGATTATATATTTTTGATTTGATTTTTTTTGGGCTTATGTTATAATGGCATATGTTATGATAAAATAGATTACTATTATTTTTACAGTAAACTTAGGGAGGATATATTAGGTAATGAATGTCAAGGTAGAAAAGATTGAGAAAAACAAGCTGAAACTTGAAATTGAAGTTGAAGCAGAAAAATTTGAAGAAGCTTTACAGAAAGCATACCAAAAGAATGCAAAAAAATTTTCCATACCTGGTTTTAGAAAGGGTAAAGCTCCAAAAAAGATGGTAGAGAG
The DNA here is from genome assembly GCA_002402315.1 of Clostridiales bacterium UBA4821. Lineage (GTDB taxonomy): Bacteria > Bacillota > Clostridia > Acetivibrionales > UBA4821 > UBA4821. The sequence continues at coordinate 14,248 of DHFP01000115.1, read as the reverse complement.
ATACTATGGAGAGCAAGTTCTGTATGAAGATACATTTAACGATATAGGCTCTGAAGCTTATGAAAAAGCTATAGAAGAAAAAAATATCTTAGTTGTGGATAGAAACGATGTAGATATTATTGATATTGGTTCAGGCAAAAACCTCAAATTTACTGTAGAAGTTACGGTTAAACCAGAGGTTGAAATTGAGAATTATAAGGGTATAGAAGTAAAAAAAGCAGAGTATAATGTAACCGAGCAAGAAATAGACCAAGAGCTTGAAAGAATGCGTGAAAAAAATGCCAGGATAATAACCGTTGATGATAGAAAACTACAAAAGGGCGATATTGCAACAATAGACTTTGAAGGGTTTATAGACGGAGAAGCTTTTCAAGGTGGAAAAGGCACCAATTATGATTTGGAAATTGGAAAGGGAAGTTTCATAGAAGGATTTGAGGACCAGCTTATTGGCATGATAATAAATGAGGAAAGAGAGATTAAGGTGACTTTTCCTGAAGAATATCATTCCAAAAATATTGCCGGCAAGGAAGCTGCTTTCAAAGTTCTGATTCATGGAATAAAAGCAAAAGAGCTGCCTGTACTTGATAATGAATTTGCAAAAGATGTAAGTGAATCTGATACATTGAATGAATTAAAAGATGATATAAAGTCAAAACTTATGAAGACGAAAGAGCAAAAGGCAAAAAAAGAAATGGAAGATGAGTTGATAGATAAACTGGTTGAAAAGGCTATGATTGATATACCTCAGGCTATGATTGAGAAGCAAATAGACAGTATTGTAAGGGACTTCGAGTGGAGACTGAGCATGCAGGGACTAAATCTTGAAAATTACTTGAAGCATACGAATATGGATTATAATAAGTTTAGACTTCAGTTTAGAGAGAGCGCTAAGAAATCTGTTGAAGTTCAGCTGATACTGGAAGAGATTGGCAAGAGGGAAAAAATAGAATTATCTGATGAGGATGTAGAAAACAAGATTTCAGATTTGGCCGAAGGTTACTTTCAAGAAGTTGAAGAATTTAAGAAACATTTAAAAGAAAACGATATAAAATATATAAAAGAAGAAGTAGAGGTTGAAAAAATTGTCAAGCTATTGATGGATAATGCCAAGATGGTATAATAATAAGGAGGTATAGATAGTGAGTTTAGTACCAATTGTTGTTGAACAGACTAACAGGGGAGAAAGGTCATACGACATTTATTCGAGGCTTCTAAAAGAGAGAATAATATTCTTGGGTGAAGAAGTAAACGAGGTTACCGCAAGTTTAATTGTAGCACAACTTCTATTTTTAGAGGCTGAAGACCCTGATAAAGATATACACTTATATATAAATAGTCCTGGAGGTTCAGTAACTGCAGGTTTTGCTATTTACGATACTATGCAGCATGTGAAGCCTGATGTATCTACTATTTGTGTTGGCATGGCAGCAAGTATGGGAGCATTCTTGCTGGCGGCTGGCGCTAAAGGCAAGAGGTTTGCATTACCAAACAGTGAAATAATGATACACCAACCTATGGGTGGAGCAAGAGGACAGGCGACAGATATAAAAATTCATGCGGATTGGATATTAAAAACAAAGAATAAGATAAACAAAATTCTAAGTGAAAGAACGGGCCAGCCTCTGGAAAAGGTGGAGAAGGATTCGGATAGAGACTTCTTCATGGCAGCAGAAGAGGCAAAGGAATATGGCCTTATAGATGAAGTCCTGACCAGAAAAAAATAATTTGCAGCAGTAAATGAGGTGAATATATTATATGTCAAGGTATGATGATAAGAAACAGTTAAAGTGCTCTTTTTGTGGTAAGACACAGGAGCAGGTGAAGAGACTGGTTGCAGGACCTGGGGTTTATATTTGTGATGAGTGTATTGAATTATGTTCTGAGATAATTGAGGAAGAATTTGAAGAAGCAAGGACGGAGAGCGATCTTAACGAAATTCCTAAGCCTAAAGAAATCAAGGATATTCTTGACCAGTATGTAATAGATCAGGAGGCGGCCAAGAAATCTCTTGCTGTTGCGGTCTACAATCACTATAAGAGGATAAACCATGACAACAAGGGTAATGATGTAGAACTTCAAAAAAGTAATATTGTTATGTTAGGGCCTACAGGGTCTGGTAAAACGCTGCTTGCGCAGACACTTGCAAGGATATTAAATGTACCTTTTGCAATTGCTGATGCTACTTCCCTAACCGAAGCAGGGTATGTGGGTGAGGACGTTGAGAATATCCTGTTAAAACTCATTCAGGCTGCTGACTATGATATTGAAAAGGCAGAAAAGGGTATTGTATATATTGATGAGATTGATAAGATTGCACGCAAGTCAGAAAATCCATCAATTACAAGAGATGTCAGTGGAGAAGGCGTACAGCAAGCATTATTAAAAATACTGGAAGGCACCGTTGCTTCTGTTCCGCCACAGGGTGGAAGGAAACATCCTCATCAGGAGTTTATACAGATAGATACGACCAATATTTTATTTATCTGTGGAGGAGCATTTGACGGTATTGATAAAATAATTATGAATAGGATAGGCAAGAAGTCTATGGGTTTTGGAGCAATGATTGAAAGCCCAAAGAAAAGAGAAATGGGAGAGATATTAAGCCATATTCTTCCTCAAGACCTGTTAAAGTATGGTATGATACCTGAGTTTGTAGGGAGACTGCCGGTAATAGTAACATTGCACGAACTTGACAGAAAAGCTCTTGTGCAAATACTAACCGAACCCAAGAATGCTCTTACCAAACAGTATCAAAAGCTGTTTGAGATGGATGATGTAATACTTGAGTTTTCGGATGAGGCTATTGAATTTATAGCAGAAAAAGCCTTAGAGAGAAATACAGGTGCTAGAGGACTCAGGTCAATCATAGAAGATGCAATATTGGATATTATGTATGATATACCTTCAATAAGTAATGTAGAAAAATGTATAATAACTAAAGAAACAATAGACAAGAAAGCATTACCGGATTTGGTTGTTAATGAGAATAAGAAACCTCTAAAGAAACCTCTTCAAAGGAAGAATAGGATAAAGAGGGAATCAGTATCATAATTAAGATAATAATAGGATCTAAGATATAAGAATGAGTTTTGGTAATTAACCAAAGCTCATTTTCTTTTTTAGGAATGATGAAATAATAAACGCGATTTTTAAGTGAGATATTTTTTGAATTTATTGTTTTATCATTCCTTAGGATAAAAATAATGATACAAGAAAATAATATAGGCAATGTCTAGTATTGAGTTCTAGAACAGGAGGGTGGATATGGTAAGTAATATAATTTTTTTAATACAACTGTTTTTTACAATAGTAATTGGATTATATTTTTTAAATCTGCTAAAATCCCAACAGGGTAATAAATCTGCTATTGACCGGGAGTCCAAAAAAGAGATGGAAAAGCTCCGAAAATTAAGAGAGATAAGACTAACCGAGCCATTGGCTGAAAAGACAAGGCCATCAAGTTTAAATGAAATTATAGGTCAGGAGCAGGGGCTGAGGGCGCTAAGGGCAGCTTTGTGCGGCCCAAATCCCCAACATGTAATAATATATGGACCTCCAGGCGTGGGAAAGACTGCAGCTGCAAGGGTTGTACTTGAAGAAGCTAAGAGTATGCCATTCTCACCATTCAGGAAAGATGCATGCTTTGCCGAGATGGATGCAACAACATTGCGTTTTGATGAGAGGGGTATAGCTGATCCTCTTATAGGCTCAGTGCATGACCCAATTTACCAGGGGGCAGGGGCTTATGGTACTGCAGGTATACCGCAGCCCAAGCCAGGTGCTGTTACAAAGGCACACGGAGGTATTCTATTTATAGATGAGATAGGAGAACTGCACCCGATTCAGATGAACAAGCTATTAAAAGTATTAGAAGATAGGAAGGTATTCCTCGAAAGTGCATACTACAGTTCGGAAGACAATAATATCCCCCAGCATATACATGAAATATTTCAGAAGGGGCTTCCTGCAGATTTCAGGTTGGTTGGGGCAACAACACGTTCTGCCGAGGAAATTCCACTTGCATTGCGCTCGAGATGTGTAGAAGTTTTTTTCAGGCCGCTTTTAACTGTAGAGGTAAGTAAAATTGCGCGGAATGCAGCCAGAAAAGGCGGCTTAAAGTTGGAGGACGGAATAGAGAATCTTGTTGCTAAGTATGCAAATAACGGGAGGGATGCTGTAAATATAATACAGATAGCAGGAAGCATTTCCCTGGTTGAAGGCAGGCAAATGATAACTCAGAAAGATATTGAATGGGTTATTGATTCAGGACATTACAACATGAGACTGGATAAAAAGGTAGGAGTTGGGAAACAGGTTGGATTTGTAAATGGGCTGGCTGTCTATGGCGCTTGCCTGGGCATGGTTATTGATATTGAAGCCAGTACTTGTCCGGTTAAGGATAGACAAGGAACTTTAACGGTAACTGGAATTATAGAACAGGAAGAGGTTGATAACAGGGGTCAAAAGCTTAAAAGAACAAGTTCTGCCAAGGCGTCAGTAGAAAATGTATTAACTGTAATAAAGAAGCATCTGGGTGTTGACCCTAAGGAATATGATATTCACATAAATTTTCCCGGGGGAATACCTATCGATGGACCTTCAGCAGGGATAGCAATTGCCATGGCGGTTTATTCATCCATATCTAATTTGCCTATAGATAACAGAATAGCAATGACAGGAGAAATATCCATACGGGGAAAGGTTAAACCTGTAGGAGGAGTACCTGCCAAGATTGAAGCAGCACGGGTGGCAGGTGTTGAAAAGATTATAATACCAAAAGAAAACTGGCAGGAAAGTTTTGCCGACCTGTCCATAGAGGTAATTGCTGTTGAGGATATTACCCAGATTGCCGGTATCTTATTTGATACTATTGAACAGGTTAGAGGAATTATATCTCAGAATCAGGCCAACTTGCTTACTGCGCAGGGAATTTAATGTGAAAATAATTCCAGAAGGGGCATCGCCCCTTCTGGAATTATTTAAATCAACTTTTTTTCATTCCAAGGGCTTTTCATTTAATTTAATATATTGTATAATAACAATAATCTAGATTCATATCCTTTTCTGAAAATGAAAATAATGTCGAAATTCTTCCGTATATGTTTCAGACCATCAAATTGAATTGTAAGGATTAGTGTTACATATGAGTATATGTACCCTCCTATGAAATTGTATCTGGTTAATCAATTTTAAGTACTAAGATAACAAAAGTTAAAATACTATAAGGGGCTGAGTAAATGGGTGAAAAAAAGATAATTAAACGGCAAGTGTTACCTCTTTTGCCTCTCAGGGGATTGACGGTATTTCCTGATATGATACTCCACTTTGATGTGGGCAGGCCAAAGTCGATTAAAGCGCTGGAGGAAGCTATGGTAAGTAATCAGATGATTTTTCTGGTTACTCAAAAAGAGGCAAAGACGGACGCTCCTGGAGAAGAGGATATTTTCAGCGTGGGTACTATTTCGAGGGTAAAGCAGCTGCTTAAACTTCCTGGAGATACAATAAGGGTACTTGTAGAAGGAATAAGTAGGGCAGAAATTTCGGAATTTGTTCAGAATGAGCCGTTTTTTATAGCTGAAGCAACAGAAAAAATCTTTGTTGAAGACAGCAGTCATAAGGTAGAAGCTGAAGCATTAATGAGAAGGGTATTATCTACCTTCGAAGAGTATGTAAAGCTAAGCAACAAGGTATCTCCTGAAACTATGTTAGCTGTTATGTCAATTGAAGAACCAGGTAGATTAGCAGATAATATTGCATCCAACATAATGCTGAAGTCAGAACAGAAGCAGGAAATACTTGACGAATTCCACCCAAGAAAGAGGTTGGAGCGGTTACTGGAAATATTAATGAAAGAAATAGAGATTCTTGAGATTGAGAGAAATATAAACTCAAGGGTTAGAAAACAGATAGATAAGATGCAAAAGGAGTACTATCTCCGTGAACAGATGAAGGCTATTCAAAATGAACTGGGAGATAAGGACGGCATAGCCGGAGAGATTGAAGAGTACAGGCAGAAAATGGAGAAGATAAATCTCACTGAAGAAGCTGAAAAGAAGGTGCTTAAAGAACTGGACAGGCTCGTCAAAATGCCTCAGGGTTCAGCCGAGGGTTCAGTTATAAGAACCTATATTGATTGGGTTCTTGATTTGCCATGGGATAAAACTACCGAGGAGGTTATAGACCTAAAAAGGGCACAAGAGATATTGGATGAAGACCACTATGGGATGGAAAAGGTTAAGGAGAGAATAATAGAGTATCTTGCTGTCAGAAAGCTGAAGAACGAATTAAAGGGACCAATTCTTTGCCTATTTGGACCTCCGGGAGTTGGAAAAACGTCTATTGCAAAATCAATTGCAAGGTGCTTAAACAGAAGCTATGTAAGAATGTCCTTGGGTGGAGTTAAGGATGAAGCTGAAATCAGAGGACATAGGCGTACGTATGTAGGAGCTATGCCTGGAAGAATTATTGCAGCCATGAAGCAGGCGGGTTCTAAGAACGCCTTGATATTACTTGATGAAGTAGACAAGATGAGTCATGACTTTAGAGGTGATCCGGCATCTGCAATGTTGGAAGTTCTTGACGGAGAGCAAAATTATACGTTTAGGGATCATTACCTTGAACTTCCGTTTGATTTATCAGATGTGTTATTTTTAACTACAGCAAATAATCTTGATACAATTCCCAAGCCTCTTCTTGACAGGATGGAAATTATAAGTCTGACAAGTTACACTGAAGAGGAAAAAGTAAACATATGCCTGAAGTATCTCGTACCTAAGCAGTTATCCAAGCATGGATTAACTACAAAACAAGTAACAATAACTGAAGGGGCAGTAAGACAGACTATTAATTGTTATACAAGGGAGTCTGGTGTCAGAAGTCTGGAGAGGGAGATGGCAACAATATGTAGAAAAGCAGCTAAAAAGCTGGTTACCGAAAATAAAAAGGCTCTTAAAGTTACAGAAAAGAACACAGACCAATATCTGGGCATACCAAAGTTTAGATATGATAAGGCAAATGAGCAGGACGAGGTAGGTATTGCGACAGGACTGGCATGGACACCTGTTGGTGGAGATGTGCTATATATAGAAGTAACCTTAATGAACGGTAATGGTAAGCTGGAACTTACCGGTCATCTGGGAGATGTTATGAAAGAGTCTGCTAAAGCAGGAATGAGTTATATTAGGTCAAAGGTTGAGGAATTAGGCATAGATAAGGATTTTCATAACAAGATGGACATCCATATACACGTGCCTGAAGGAGCAATACCTAAGGATGGACCTTCAGCAGGTATAACCATAGCCACGGCTATAATATCGGCTCTTATCGGAATACCTGTCCGCAGGGAGGTTGCAATGACGGGAGAAATAACACTTCGGGGCAGGGTTCTTCCGATAGGTGGATTAAAGGAAAAAGTAATAGCAGCTCATAGAGCAGGTATTAAAACGGTTATTATACCTGTAGAAAATAAAAAAGAAGTAGAGGAGATACCTGAGACAGTAAGGTCTCATATGAAGTTTATATTTGCCTCCACAATGGATACTGTAATAAAGACTGCTTTAGCCAAACATATTCCAAAACGCAGTGATTGTATTGTAAAAGAAATTACTGCACGTGATGAGGCGGCAGCAACAATAGAAGTTGCGCCGAAAGTAGAGAACACAAATTCGGTAATACCTCCGGTAATAGAGCAGCAGTAAGGAATGATGAAATAATAAAACCCGATTTTAAAGTGAGATATTTTTCGAATTTATTATTTCATCATTCCTAAATAAAAGTTCTAGTAAGAGCTCTCGGTTAACGGGGGCTCTTTTGTTCTTATTTCATCATTCCTAAAGAATAAGCGGTCAATTATTTGAGCGCCTAGAATTATCAACAAAGGAAGAATTGAATAAGCATACCTGGGGTTAGGTATAAAGAGTAGCTGTAAACCGGTTAGTAGTATTATAAGCAATGCAATTAGTCTAATCTGTTTTGAAATTATGGCAAATATTGTACCTGTAAAACCTAGAACTACGATAACATGATGTAAATAAATTATGGATTGTAAAGCTTGGCTCTGGTACCATGGCCTATTAAATATAACCCAGAATTTTCCTAGAGTGTACCACTTTAAGTAAACTAATGGCTGGGTGAGGAAGCCATTGATTATCAAACGGATACCTTCGTTAAACTGTTCTGAAGGGGGCACATATTTCATATTTGAAAAGTCCAGATTTGGAAATGCACCGGCAAACAGAGGATTTCCGCTGCCTGTAGAGAGCAGGATGAATTTGCCTAGAGTCAAGTAATTCCTGACCCACCAGGGCAGCATAATGATTGTTATGCCTAATACCAGATATCCAAAACTTCTAAAGACCTTCTTATCTCTGGTTACTATGTACTGGTAAATATATGGCAGAGCAAACAGGGGAAACAAGGTAGGGCGGATTAATATTGCCAAGGCCATAAGCACTCCGGATAATGTGTTTAATACCGGAGAGGGCGACTTCAACGCTTTAAGCTGAATTAATAAATAAAGCAGAAAGAAAAATGTATACAATACTTCAGTCAATATCAGGGTGACACTTTCGGAAAAAGGAGGATATATGGCAAATAAGATTGCGGAAATAAGGCCTACCCTATTATTTAAAATTTCCTTTCCAATTAAATAAACAAGTAAGATTGAAGCGGTTCCAATAAATGCCTGGATGATTCTTACCATGAACAGGGGGCTTTCAGGCGTAAAACCAAATATTGAGTATATTACAGACAAAAACAAAGGATATCCAGGCACAACATAGGCATTTGGTTCACCTGATAAATATCCAAGAAATCCTTCTGACAGAAATTGCTTAACCATAGCATCATAGTTTGTTGCGTCCGGAGATAATGAAAGTTGGGGGCCAAAAACAAATTTTATACGCAGTAACAGTCCCAAGGCTATTATAGCTATTAGTAAAGCTAGTCCAATAGATTTTGTATATCGTTTATTTAAAATCATTAATAGTTTTCCCCCTTTTTTATTTATTTTACCTTTTAATATGCCAAATGAAAATGATTAATATAATTAAATTACGGAGAAACTAAAAAAGAAAAGAAAAAAATTTAATAAATCATGGAGGTGAGCTTATGCCTGATATAAAATGTACTGTTTCATCCTGTCACTATTATAGGAGTAAGAATGGCCAAGAGGTTTGTACAGCAAAAGGTATAGAGGTAAACAATATGGTGGAACGGCCAGCCAAGACAACAGATGAGACTGTATGCAAGACATTTATACCTGATGTAAAGGCATAACAATAGAAAAGCTTAAATCCGTACGGATTTAAGCTTTTCTATTGTTATGGAACACAGTATTATGTATAATTTATCCGTATAAGTTATATATAAGTTACGGAGGGATTCTTGTGCCTCAGAAATTTAGCTTGGGCGATGTTGTTGAACTTAAGAAACCACATCCTTGTGGAAGTAAGCAATGGGAGATTACGCGGACAGGAATGGATATACGCATAAGATGTTTAGGATGCAGTCATCAGGTCTTAGTGCCCCGTCCTAAGTTTGAGAAAAGCGTAAAGAAGGTTGTTTCACATGTAGATAACGTATGATATAATTATGGTATATATTTTATCAAGGAGGGCTTGCCTATTATGAAAAAACTTCTTAGTGTAGTGGTGATGGTTTGTTTGATAGCTTTTTGGGCTGTAGGCTGTACTAGTTCAACAGGTGCTGCGCTGTCTAATGCGTTAGCAAATGCAGTTAACTACAAGTCATTTGATTCCAGTACTGAAGTCAAGTTTAATATCAAGTATAACAATTTTCCCGATGCTGATAGCAGCATGAAGTTAGTGAACGATATGTTTAGCAATATAAGTGCGAAAATGGTTCAGACTGTTGACTTAAACAAACTCCAATCCAAGTCTCAGGCAACAGTAAAGCTAAATGGCATTACTGCAGATTTTGAAGCTTATACCACCGAAGAATCAGCTTGGATAAAGTTACCTGTATTCTCAAGGTATCTAAAATTTGATCAGACTAAATTAAATGGTTTCCAGAGCAAAGAGAAGTTTCTGGCGTACCAAAGGCAAATGCCTGTATTGATAGGGGATTTTGCAAAAAAATATATTCAAAACTACAAGTTTAAGTTAGAAAACATTAAGGATAACGGATCGGTTTCTATTCAGACTCCGGATGGAACTAAGAATGTGAAAGAGATTGAAGTTACCCTAAACGATGCGCAGTTTAAAGAATTTATAAAGTTTGGAGCTAAAGAATTGCTTGGCAGTGAGGACTTCAAGAAATTGATTATTGATGTAGCAAAATTGCTTGATGAAGAAGGCACCGCCGTTGATGAGGAACTGGAAAAAGACCTGGAGGAAGCATTAAACACCGCAAAAGAAGAGGTAGACAGCAGCTTTGATGAAGCAATGAAGTACTTCGAGATGCTTGATAAGGGTATGGTAATTAAGTTTTACATAGACAGCAATGGTGAAATTATAAGGGATGATATTAATCTGGCTTTTAGAGTAAAGCAGAATAACAGCTTTTATAACGATTCAGAAAGTCAAGAAGAGCAAAGTGTAGATATTACACTAAGCATTAAGGACGATTACTGGAATATAAATAAGGCTGTAAGTATAAATTACCCAACCTTTAATGATGATAACACTATATTGTATGAGGACTATGAAGGCAGCAGAATGTCGGTTAAGCAGATGCTGGAAGAATATAAGGAAGCCAAAAGGAGAGAAAGGATTTCAGAGTTTTACATTGGAAATGATTATGCTTTCATCAAGGGCAAATATGTAGTCATGAATAGTCCGGCGTACAACAAGAATAATACAATCTATGTACCAGCAAAGAATATTGCTGATGCATTAGGAGCAAAGGTAGAGGGGAATGGCAAGACTGTAAAGTTTACTAAAGATAATGACACATTAGTCCTATATGTAAACTCTAAGAAGGCTGCATTAAATGGCCGGGATATTTCAAATAGCTTTGTTACTGAAGTTAAGGATGGAACATCAATGGTGCCATTAAAAGTAGTTACTCAGAGTCTCGGAGCAAAGATTGAATGGAACCAGTACAGCAGATCCATAACCGTAGAAGTGCAGAAATAAGTATAAGGGCATAAAATAATAGCTCCAGGTGTTATAACACACCTGGAGCTATTATTTTATGCCGGTGTAACAAAATTAACGCTGTTAACATAATATGCAGTAAGAAATTCATGTTTAGGGGTGTATAAATGTTTTGTTATACTGAGGTATCTGGAATAAAATGTGTTTTACAAGAATTGGTTATGTGGTCGGATATCAGCAGCGAACATCCTACATTTATCAAAACGGTTGCCGGACTGACAAACAAGAACTTAAGCTCTGAAATAATCTCAGAGCTTGATAGATTACGAATGCAGTTTAAAAGTCTAAAGGATGAAGCACAGAGCCATCTTAACCAAATGATACAGACCAGATTGGATATGGTGTCATCGCAAACACCGATGCAACCTGGAATTGGTGTGGGTGAGCTGTCTCCAATACCTGTTACCCCACATTCAGCTTATCCATATCAGACCCCAATAGCGCCGGCTCAGTATCAACAGCCCTACCAGCAAGCCCCACAGACCCAAATGCGGCCTGCTTTTGTTGGGATGGCAAGAAGGATGGTTGATAGATTCCTTGAGTTAGACAGGATATTTCTAGATACACTAAAGAAAGTTACAAAGTATGGAGCTGAAGATAAGGTTTGGCAGACTTTATTGGGGCATATTACTCAAGAACAGCTGTATATGTATAGATTAATGAAGACACTAAGGTCACAATTAAGATAGTGGGCTTATGAAGAAGAGGCATATACCTCTTCTATATTTTTTTGCATTTTTTCCAAGTAGTGTTAACTAATATTTATCAAAAAATATGAATAATTTTACAAAGTTGTAACATATGGAAGAATAAATAATGTTACAATTGAGTAAATATTAAGAAAATTGATTATTTAGAAAAACGCATTGTTATTATTGTACAGGCGAATTAATGAAATGATTAGGGGTGTTAGAGAATACAGATATTCTGTTCTCAAAGATATGGAAGATTGAATGCTCTGGCTATTTTCTGCGGACTGGTATGAAGGAATCAGGAAATCTGCACTCGGCTCCCCAGAGGAGCAGTTGAGATCCATAATCGCGAGCCCGCGGTGTGAGGGCCATTACCAAAACGGAAGTTATCTTAGAGAAGTATACAATTCGGTACTTAATTCTTACCAATAATTTTTATATAAGAAAGTTCTGTATATATACAGAACTTTCTTATATAAAAATTACTACAAAGTTACTCTGATTTTTTTTCTTTTTTTATGTTTTTTATGTTTTAAATGATAATATAAATACAATAAAGTCACATTCTGTAGTATAATATGTTTATGAATTTTTAATAAAAAAATTGTGGAGGAGCAGTAATATGGATATACATCAAAGATCACTTGAACTTCATCAACAATGGAGGGGCAAAACTGAAGTAGCAGGAAGAATTCCACTCAATACAGTAGAGGATTTTTCAGTTGCTTATACACCAGGGGTTGCAGAACCTTGCAAAGAAATTCATAAGGATAGAGATAAGGTGTATATTTATACAAGAAAATGGAATACAGTAGCAATTGTTACCGATGGTACAGCTGTACTGGGGCTAGGAGATATAGGCCCAGAAGCTGCATTGCCGGTTATGGAAGGAAAAGCAATTATATTTAAAAAGTTTGGGAATGTTGATGCTATTCCTATTTGTCTTGCAACTAAGGATACAGATGAGATAATAAGAACAATAAAAAATCTAGTACCTGCTTTTGGAGGAATAAATCTGGAAGATATTTCAGCACCAAGGTGCTTTGAGATAGAACGAAGGTTAAAACAAGAGATAGATATACCGGTATTTCATGATGATCAGCATGGGACTGCAATAGTGATACTTGCAGCTTTGATTAATTCACTTAAATTGGTCAATAAAAAAATCCAAGAAATTTCAATAGTTATAAATGGTGCTGGTGCAGCTGCCTTAGCCACTGCAAGGTTGCTGCTGGAGGCTGGTGTACAAGATTTAATACTATGTGATACTAAAGGTGCAATTTATGAAGGAAGAGATGGATTAAATCCGGAGAAAGCTATCATAGCTGGAATGACAAATAAAAACAGAAGACAGGGTTTGCTACAGGATATAATTAAGGGTAGAGACGTTTTTATTGGGGTTTCGGTTGGTGGTATTGTAGATACAGATATGATTAGAACTATGAATAATGATGCAATAGTTTTTGCATTGGCTAATCCTGAACCAGAGATTTATCCTGAGATGGCAAAAAACGGAGGTGCAAGAATAGTAGGTACAGGCAGGTCTGATTTTGCTAATCAAATTAATAATGCATTGGTATTTCCGGGGTTATTCAGAGGAGTCCTTGACGTTAGAGCAAGGGAAGTTAACTACTCTATGAAAATAGCAACAGCATTTGCATTAGCATCATGTATACCTGATAATGAGTTAAGGGAAGACTATGTCATTCCTGAAATACTTGATCCTAGAGTTATACAAGCTGTTGCAGAGGCAGTTAGAGAGGCGGCAAAACAAACTAATACTGCAAGAATTTTTTAATATAAATTATCTAAAAAACAAAGCAGACTCATCTAATGGAGTCTACTTTGTTTTTTAGATAATTTAGTAGATAATGCTGATTTTTGTTATGAAATTAGAAGGCTTTTTAATAAAGCATAATGTTTGAATAAGCTAGCTAGCTAGATATTATTATCTATTAGGTGAAATCAGTTTTTTACATCCTCTCTTTTCCATATTTAAAATAATCTTTTTCTTTACATTTCTACTTTCAAATGTCTTATCTTTATACATTTTATTTTCAGCCATATTGAAAAGTTGAGAAAATTCCATCTCTATATCTTTTTGTACTTCTATACCTAAAGCTATACTTGATCCTACGGGATCCCATCTTGTCTGATTACTAAACATCTTAACTCTTTCACAAACCCTTTGACAAGTACTCTCGTCAGTCTGAGGTAATAAAATGATAAATTCATCTCCTCCCCAACGTGCGACTATATCTCTATTCCTGCAGCATTGTATTAGAATGTTTGCCATATTAACAATAAGTTTATCACCTTCTATATGACCAAAAACATCATTCGTAAATTTTAATGCATTCATATCTCCTACAATTAAGCGTAACGGTAAATTCTGTTTAGATTGAAGATCTGGTAAAATACTTTCAATATATGTTCTAT